>DOIU01000186.1 GCA_003511825.1 Gammaproteobacteria bacterium
GCTCACTCGAGTCGGTTTTATCACACAGGTCGCAAAATTCGCTTCTCGCCGCGCGTATGAGGGGCAATATGGTCTGATTCCTGAATAGCTCTCTGCATTCCTCAATCAGACCGACAGGTAGCCTCTGTGACCGCAATAAACACAACAATAATGCGCCATCCGCAACAACCGGCGATTGTCAGCAACGATGCCACTCACCCGCAAGCTCAAGTGCTTAGCGACTGGAGTGCGTGTCGTCACGCCCTGCAGTGCCAATGCACATCGTTGGAAAACCTGTCGCATGCACTGCAGAATGCGCAAACACTGATCGTCGGCCTGCAGGGTCGCGACGCCTTGCCACACGCCGCTGAACCCGTTGTAACGCAGGCCGGTCGAAACGGGGATCAGCCCCAGCTGCCGCTTGACTACCAACTCCACAGCGACTGCTCAAGTGTGATGCTCAAGCGCCACTGCGACAAACTCCTGATGGACACAGCATTGTCACAAGCCTCCAGCGACAAACAGCTGTTTCTGGCCACCGACTTTTTGTGCTGGCAAGACCCGAATACGGGTCGCGAACATCTCTATCCGATCATCCTGTATCCTGCTGAATTGTTTGACCGCGAACGCACCAGCGCGCAGGAAGAAACCAGCTTTGCCCTCTTAGTTGATGGCAAGCATGCGCGCGTTAATCCCGAACTGGTCGCCAAACTACCCGCGCCTATTGCACGTATCAGCAAGGAGTTTGACCCGCTGCGACAACAGCCGTATCTGCTATCACTCGCTGTTGGCCTGCAAACGCAGCCTCAATACACATTGACCAAACGCGTTGTGATCAATGCGCAAGGTTGCGGTACGCAGTGCGACTCGCGTCGACACGAAGACCCTATTCCCGGATACCGCTGGCGCAATGCCGTACCCGAACATCTGAATGTCCAATTGGCACTGTCCATTCTCGATCGACGTGGTGCAAACGACGTACACCAGCGACTGCGCGCCTTGGACACCTTCACAGATGCCCTAACCGTTGATTCGCTACCAGCGTCCGTCCATGCTCTGAAAAATCGTGCCTTGGCGCTGGCGACCTTGGGGCTAGATCACTTACCACTGGAGCAGCTTCATCCACTTCCAATGCAACTGAAGGGCTGGGCTGACAACCTGCAACGTTGGACCGAGAGTGACGCCTTGTTGGCGTGGGCCAAAACGACCCCACTCAACGTTAAGCTGCTGAACAAGTTGAGCGAATGCCTGCGCATGCTCGAACAAACACCGCCGGGTTGCGCTGATGTATTTCACCCCGACCACGCCTATCGCAGCAGTCTGCCTGCCCTGCAGCGCGCCAAATTCCAATACCGGCTGATTTGCGCCGAGCGGCAGTCACTGGCGGACATCTTTGATTTTGACCAGCTGCCTGAGCTCGAACGCATTCAGCTACTCTACAACACGCTGAATGACAGCCAGTCAAGCGATGTGGTCAGCACCAATTACTTTCATGCGCGCAAAGCCTTATCACAGTTGTTCATTGACGGCACCGTCAACTACACCGAGACCCAAGCGCAGCAGTTAGAACGCTTGATAAAAATTCTGCGCCTGCAAAACCTGTTTGTGAATAACCACGAGTACGCCTTGTCGTTCGGCCCCTTGTTCAAAGGTATGGCGACCGATTGGCGGCTGCTAGAGACGAGCGTGACCTTCTCGCGACAAATCGGCGAAACATTAGGCAACGATGCACTCGCGGCCGAGCTATTGGTCTGTTGGCATCACGCGGGCAGCCAGCTCAGAGCGTTGCAAGAAACCGCACACAAAGCGGCCGACGCGCTGCACGATATCGCCAGGCTGTTACGCATTTCCAACAGCGCGGAAATGGCAATACCGGACTTTCTGGCCCAAGCGACATCCATAAGCGAGCGGCTGGACCTACTCAACCGAGACCAGCTGGCAGATATGCCAGCCTTTTCCTCGCTGTCCGCGCACGAGATTCTCGCGTCACTCGAGTTGATCGACACGGCTGCAGGCCAACCAACTACACAAGCGGCACCCGACGCCGTACAAGCCATTCGCGAGACAGTGGTTTGGTTACAAGAGACCTTCCAGCACGACACCATCGGGGTGCAAGAATTGGCCACCTATCTCCATCAAGCTAGCGATCAGTCTCAAGCAAACTAAGGTGAAAGAAAAACGGGGCGGGTAAATCAACAAAAACGCCGGGGGAGGTAAAGACTACCGCCCCGGCAGCTCAAGGTGTCATCATCCGACATACGTATGTCGGTTATTGTTGTTCTTATGTGGTACAGACCGTGTACGTGTTCGTGAGCACTTTCCGTGCAATGGCCTCGGAAATATGACATCCACAGACCTAAATGCAAGCAAATTTGTGTTTACATTTATCACCCCGAAGCAAGCACACCTAACCCAAATGATAATGTGATTCATTTTCACTTACAGCGCACACTTAACCACAATAAAATCAAATAGTTATAAAAAAAAAACAAAGGCTAGAGAATCCATTTTTTCGGGCGCACTGATTTGTCTTTTTTTGTAACCAAAAAACTTACGCATCCGTCTTCGAGGACAGGCACTGTAGCATCACATCCGCTAGCGACTTCAACGTCGCCACATATCCCTCCAATGGTGCGTCAGCAGCTTTACCCAGCGGATCCAACATGGCTGACTTCGCCGAACTGCCTTCCGTCACCGTGGCCACGAGTTTGTCAGAGAACTGCACCTCGCTGAACACACATTGAGCACCACTGCCCTGGATACGTTCTCGAATTTGTTGCACCTGTTGCACAGAGGGTGGCTCATCAGGATCCACCAAAATAGATCCGACAGCAGTCAGTTGGTAGCGGCGTTCCAGATACTGATAAGCGTCATGAAACACCACAAAAGGTGCGTCGGTGACCGGGGCGAGTTGTTTGGCAAGCGCCGCATCCAGTGCTTGCAAACGCGCTACCGCTGCATCGGCATTGCGGACAAATGCCTCGCGATCATCAGGAAACGTTGCCACTAGGCGATCACGTATATGCTCGATGATTTTAATGGCGTTATGGGGATCTAACCAAATGTGCATATCGCGTTTATGCTCGGAGGCTTCTTCCTCTGCATGATGCGCGTCATCCTCGTGGTGATCCGAGGACGCTTCGTCACTGTGCTCGTCATCATGCCCTTCCTCGCCATGATGATGATGGTCAGGCCAAGCGTCACCGCTGCGCTTCTCCAGCAGTGCGATGCCCGCATCATCCGCCAACGCGCTAAACTCTCCGGACACTTCCTGCATACGCTGTGGTTTGGCCAGAAAATCTTCCAATAGGGGTGACACAAAAAACACCTGATCAGCCTTGAGCAGTTCGCGCATCTGCGACGGCTTCAGCAAATACCCGTGAGGCGACGCACCGTCTGGCACCAGCTGGACCACACGCGCTTTATCACCGGCAACTGCTTTTGCCAAGGCGTGTATGGGGGCAATGGACGTCACGATGAGGTGATCATCCGCCGTCGCGTTTGCGCTGAAAACCAATACAAGCACTGCGCAACAGCGCCGTAAGTTAACTAAAAACATGCAGCTTTCCCATTCAATTTGAGTCGATAGTGTTATACTATAACATTAATAAAATTCGATCATACAAGCGATCTGAGCCAGCCTATGACGCAACCGTGCACCGAACATAAAGAGTGTATCTCAAAGGCAATGCGCGAAGGAGAACGCGTTTGCCAAGACAATGACCAACGTTTCACCGCAGTACGTCGCCGCGTGCTGGAGATTATCTGGGAAACTCACAAGCCGATAAAAGCGTACGATATTCTCGAGAAGCTGTCGGACTCTGCAGGCAAACCCCCAACCGTCTACCGAGCGCTGAATTTCCTGCTCGGCAATGGTTTGGTGCACAAAATTAATACGCTGAATGCTTACATCGGCTGCACACACCCCCGCGAACATGCGCAGTGTTTTTTCATCATCTGCAAGGTTTGCGGTACGGCGACAGAATGTTGTAATTCGGCGTTAAACGGCATTATTCAAGAGACCGCCAAAAAGCACAACTTCACCAATTACACGGCCTCACTCGAGATACAAGGCGTGTGCGAAGCCTGCGCAAATTCCCCGCCTTCATGAGCACCCTGATCACCGCAGACAATCTCTTCGTATCGCGACGCGATCAAGTGATTTTGCACGATGTCTCTCTGCGTATTGGTGAGCGGGATTTTATCACCTTGATCGGTCCCAATGGCGCCGGCAAGTCCATGCTACTCAAATGCTTGCTCGGGTTTTACAAACCTGACGCCGGGCGCATTGAGCGTGCAGACGACCTGCGTGTCGCCTATGTTCCCCAAAGCCTGAAGGCAGACACAACCCTACCCATCACCGTTAGCCGCTTCTTGACCCTTCGGCAAAAACCCGCTCGCGATGTACTGGACAACGCCATTGCAGAAACGGGGATCGAGTCGCTGGTCGCCAAACCCTTGCAAGTGCTGTCAGGCGGTGAGATGCAACGTGTATTAATGGCGCGCGCCCTGCTCAGCGAGCCTCAGCTCTTAGTGATGGACGAGCCCGCGCAAAACCTCGATATCTCCGGGCAGTTGGCCTTTTATCGCTTGGTCGATGATGTCTATCATCGACGCGGTCTCAGTGTGTTGATGGTATCCCACGACTTGCATTGGGTCATGGCCTCCACCCGCCAGGTGATCTGCCTGTACCACCATGTATGCTGTACGGGCACACCGCAAGCGGTCGCACAAGACCCGCAATTTGTCGCCCTGTTTGGCGAAGACATGTCAAAGCTGATGGCGATGTACCGACACAGCCACGATCACAACCACTTGCACGATTCAGCCAGCGACGGCTGTGGATTCCCACACGAGTAAACGCCATGTTTGACGATTTCATCCTGAGAGCCCTGGCTGCGGGGGTTGGGGTTGCGCTGGTCGCTGCCGTGTTGGGCTGCTTTGTCGTGTGGCGACGGATGGCGTATTTTGGCGATTCCTTATCTCACAGCGCACTGCTGGGGATTGCCTTAGGCATGGCCAGTGGACTGAGTTACAGCCTTGGCATATTTCTCGTCTGCGCCCTTTTTGCAACTGCGCTCACCTGGCTTCAACACCAGCGCATTTTGGCGACAGATACCTTATTGGGCATTCTCGCCCACGCGAGCTTGTCGTTTGGCGTGGTGCTCATCAGCCTGCTGGACGAATCTGGCTTTAATCTGCACAGCTACTTGTTTGGCGATATCCTGACCGTGGGCCGCGCTGATATCCTCTGGATCTATGGCGGCGGCGTCATTGTGCTCGCGATGCTCGGTTGGCATTGGACATCACTGACCTTAATGACGATCAGTGAAGACTTGGCGCGAGCTGAAGGCGTGAATACTTTCTTTGCTAATTTAGTACTGATGGCGCTGATGACACTGGTGGTATCTGTCTCGATCCGCATCGTCGGTATCTTGCTGGTCACGTCCATGCTGATCATACCAGCGGCAACGGCCCGTCAATGGGCGCGGTCGCCGGAAGGGATGGCTGCCGGCGCTGCGGTCATCGGCATCGTCGCCGTCATCGCCGGCATTTACGGCTCGCTGTGGTTTGACACGCCCTCAGGCCCGTCCATCGTCAGTGCTGCCGCCCTGTTGTTTTTTGTGACTCTGATGGTCGCTTTTACGCGCAAGCGTTGAGTTCACCCTCAACGTTCATCCACCAGTCGCGTGTTTTTTGTGGACAGTGTATTGCGCGCATCAATCACATGCCAACTGGCCTTAGCCCCACGCGCATCAGCACGTCGGTCACAATGCTCACGCCATCGCTCGAGCAAGGCATAGCGCATCGCATGTAGCCTCGGATGATCAATGCCCGGCAGCGGGTTGAACGGATTACTGCGGCTGATGCTCCATAGCTCCGTGCGCGTGCTTGTCTCCGTCGCCTGCCCCCGGCAATGAAAGCCATGGGTATTTGCGATGACTAAGGTATTCGACGGTACCTTGAGCGCACAAGGGGCCGGCAGCTGCATGGCCTCAAGATCGGCCAGCGTCGCGCGCAGGGAACCGTTACGCGAATAAGGATCGCCGCCCTGTGACACCGCGATACTCTTGCGGTACTCCCAACGCAAACGCGCCAAACTCAGTCGATGCGAGCCCGGCACATACGTGAACGGGCCATTGCGCTCATCGACCGCGTCCAGGAAAAACCAACTTTTCATGGTCGGATGAAACGTGTCCGAGTGCAGCGTTTTTTGGGGATCAGCCGCGCCGTCAGTAAAGTGGTTCTTGATGGTTTGAATGTATGAGACGGGCCGTTGATTCTTGCCGGCAGCGAAGCGATGGAGCCGATCAAACCCGGGTTGCTCCAGCACAGCCTGGCAGGTGGGCAATCCGGCGAGTTGAGCCGGATCAAGCGCGATACGGTGGGTCAGTGTATCCCCCTGTACACACTCACGCACCTGACCGTCCATCTCACCCACCTCAGCGAGCAAGGCTTGGAAAGTATCGTCATCCAGGAAGTTCGGCACCAGGATAAAACCGTCGCGGTAATAAGCCTTGCGATGCAGCGGATGAATCGCGCGTGACAGCAACACCATACGCAATCGCATAATGCTGTGCGCCACCATCAAACGGATCACATGCAACCCCAAGCGGTTGAGCAGGACACTGCCAAGTATCGGATTGCGAGCAAAAGATTTGGTTTGCGTGACCAATTGCAGCAACCACAGTGGCCACATGGCAAGTTTTTTCATCGTCGTTTCTCAGCAATTTTCATAGACGCAGCAAAGGCTGGGCCAACGCGAACGCATGACCACAAAAACCGCTACAGAATGCGTGTCAGCGCATTGTTTCCAGGCTGAAATAAAGGCCCGCCAGTGATGCGCCTCACCCAAGAATTACGTCCTGCCCCACTTGTCAAGTGTGGTATCATGACCGGTTTCACTGACCTGCCTGTCCCACTGGTTCAGGCGGCCCCACTTAAGAAATTTAGGATTACCCACCATGAGCAGAGTGTACAATTTCAGCGCCGGTCCCGCCGTGTTGCCGGAGTCCGTTTTGCAGCAAGCCAGTGAGCAATTGCTCGATTGGAACGGCAGCGGCATGTCGGTGATGGAAATGAGCCATCGCGGCAAAGAATTCGTTTCCATTGCCCAGGAAGCTGAAGCCGATTTACGCGAGCTTATGCAGATCCCGGACAACTACAAAGTCCTGTTTCTGCAAGGCGGTGCCACGGCGCAATTCTCGCTCATCCCCATGAATTTGCTCGGCGACGCGGGCGGCAAGGCGGATTACGTCAACACCGGGGCTTGGTCAAAAAAAGCCATCGCCGCCGCCAAGAAAATCGCTGACGTCAACGTCGTCGCCGATGCGGCAGACAGCAACTATGCCCATGTGCCCGCGTTTGAGACCTGGGACACCCGAGCAGATGCCGATTATCTGCATTACACCCCTAACGAAACCATCGGTGGTGTCGAATTCGGGTTTATTCCCGAGACCGGTGATATCCCCCTGGTGGCGGATATGTCTTCGACCATTTTGTCGCGCCCCATCGACGTCAGCCGATTCGGGATCATTTATGCCGGCGCGCAAAAAAACATCGGCCCTGCGGGCCTGACGCTGGTCATCATTCGTGACGACCTGATCCGTGATCCCCACCCCGGCATACCAGACGTGTTCTCCTACCAAGTGCAAGCCAAAGCGGAGTCCATGTCCAACACGCCTCCGACCTATGGCTGGTACCTGGCCGGTTTGGTCTTCAAGTGGCTAAAAGCCAAGGGCGGACTCGCGGCGATGGGAGAGATTAACCGGCGCAAGGCACAAAAACTCTATCAAGCGATTGATGATTCCGCGTTTTACAACAACCCTGTCGCACTGGACGCTCGCTCGTGGATGAACATCCCGTTTACCCTGGCGAACGCAGATTTAGATGCGGAGTTCTTGAAGCAGGCAAGCGCAGCTGGCCTCACCACACTCAAAGGCCATCGCTCGGTCGGCGGCATGCGAGCCAGCATCTACAACGCCATGCCGGAAGCCGGCGTTGATGCCCTGATTTCCTTTATGCAAGATTTCGAGAAAAACCATGGATAAATTCAAAATACTCACGCTCAACAACATTGCTGCACGCGGACTTGAGCGGTTGCCGATGGAGGCTTATGAAGTTGGCTCTGAGTTCACGTCACCGGATGGCATTATCCTGCGCTCTGCCAATATCCACGAGATGGCAGTACCCGAGTCGCTGCTAGCCATCGGTCGCGCGGGCGCCGGCGTGAACAACATCCCCGTCGATAAGATGAGCAGGTTGGGCATCCCTGTGTTTAACGCACCTGGCGCCAACGCCAACGCCGTAAAAGAACTGGTCATCTCTGCCATGCTGATCGGTTGCCGCAATATTTGCCATGCGTGGGACTATGTCCGTGGGCTTGAGGGCGACAAAGACACGGTTAACTCCGCCGTTGAAAAGGGCAAAAAACAATTTGCCGGATTTGAGCTGCCGGGCAAGACACTCGGCGTGGTCGGACTGGGCGCCATCGGTGTGCAAGTGGCCAACGCCGCCCGTGCACTGGGTATGAACGTCATTGGCTATGATCCCACCATCACTGTCGCACGCGCCTGGGAGTTATCGTCAGACGTTTACGCCGCGCAGAGCCTGGCCGAGCTTTACGCCAAGGCTGACTTTCTCACGTTCCACGTGCCACTGATCGATTCCACGCGTGACTTGGTCAATGTCGATCGCATCGCACAGATGAAAGAGAATGTCGTCATCATCAACTTTGCCCGCCAAGGTGTTGTCAATGATGCCGCCGTGCTCGAGGGCTTGAACGCGGGTAAGGTGTACGCCTACCTCAGTGATTTTCCGACAGCTGAGCTTATCGCGCATCCGCGCGTCGTCGCCCTGCCACACCTCGGCGCCTCAACCAGCGAAGCGGAAGAGAACTGCGCCATCATGGTGGCGAATCAGCTGCGCGATTACCTGGAACACGGCATCATCCGTAACTCGGTGAACTTCCCTGAGATCACGCTGCAACGCTCCGGCCAGTCACGCTTAGTGATCGCCAACGAAAACCAGCCCGACATGCTCGGCCAGATTTCACACGCACTCGGTAAAAGCGGACTGAACATCAGCCATATGCAGAACGAATCGCGTGGTGATATCGCTTACACCGTGGTCGATATCGATCAAGCGCTGGACGCCAGCTGTTGCGCAGAACTGCGGGATATTCCCGGTGTTTTGAAAGTACGCGCCATCTGAGCGTTGTATTCGGGGTGTCGCCCGGCGATAGGGCTTTGGCCAGGGCGACATCCCCGCTATAATAAGAAAGAAAAAATAAATTCATCCCCCTAAAACTCACCTTATACAAAGCGCGCCGGGACCGACGGTTTCGGCCGAACATTCAGGGGCAAACACGCTACTCAATTCAGGGAAAATCATGTCCGACGAAAAATCCAAAATTATCTACACACTGACTGACGAAGCGCCGCTGCTGGCTACCTATTCTTTACTGCCGATCATCCAAAACTTTGCCGCCGCCGCCAACATCGATATTGTCAAAAGTGATATTTCTGTCGCCGCACGTATCCTCGCGGAGTTTCCAGACCATCTGAGTGAAGAGCAAAAAGTGCCAGACAATCTGGCCGAACTCGGCCGGTTAACCCAGGACCCCACCACCAACATCATCAAGCTGCCCAATATCAGTGCATCGGTGCCGCAGCTCAAAGCCGC
>DOIU01000257.1 GCA_003511825.1 Gammaproteobacteria bacterium
GCTGATGAGGTGCCACTGCCGCTCGTTATCGTCGGGCAAGCCCTCTGACTCACGTGGTGAAAATGACACAGTCCTAAACCATTTGGGGATTTATACTGCCCCCTTCGGCTCTTGGAGCCAGACGTTGAATCAGGCGCACAAAAAGGAGGCGCGCAGGCATGCTGTTTAACTCCAGCGAGTTTATCTTCGGATTTTTTCCGATCACATTGCTGGTCTTTATTTACCTCCAGAATCGAGGCCTGTTTCGACAGTCGTTGGCCTGGTTGGTTTTTGCGTCGCTGTTTTTTTACGCGTGGTGGAAGCCGATCTATCTGCTGCTGATCATAGGCTCCATGAGCCTCAACTATCTGCTCGGCTTGTACATCTGCGCGGTTCGCAGCGAACTGCCCCAGAGATTCCGCAAGGCGCTGTTGATCGTGGGCGTCAGTGCCAATCTGCTCTCTATTGGCTGGTTCAAATACGCGGGCTTTTTCGCCAGTAATATCAATGCCGCTTTTGCGACGCAGTTTGATGTCGGTGATATCGTGCTGCCGTTGGCGATCTCATTCTTTACGTTTCAGCAGATTGCCTACCTGGTGGACGCGTATCGCGGTGAAACTGAGGAGCATAATTTCCTCAACTACGCGCTGTTTGTTACCTTCTTCCCCCAGTTGATTGCCGGTCCGATTGTCAGTCATAAGGAGATGTTGCCGCAGTTTTTCTCAGCGCGCGCGCAGCGCTTTGACTACGAAAACCTGGCCATTGGTTTAGCGATGTTCAGCATGGGGCTGTTTAAGAAAGTGGTGATTGCTGATGGGGTCGCGGTCCATGCAAACATCATTTTTGATGCGGCGGAAGCGGGCCAGACCATCACGTTCTTTGAAGCCTGGTGTGGTGCTCTGGCGTATACACTGCAGTTGTATTTTGATTTCTCCGGCTATTCAGACATGGCCTTGGGCTTGGCGCGTGTGTTTGGCATTCGTCTGCCACTGAACTTCTACTCGCCCTATAAGGCGGGCAGCATCATTGAGTTTTGGCGTCGCTGGCACATCACGCTGTCGCGTTTTTTGCGTGACTATCTGTATTTCTCCTTGGGCGGGAATCGCCGCGGGAGGTTTCGCCGCCACACCAATCTGTTCATCACCATGCTGTTGGGTGGGCTGTGGCACGGTGCGGCCTGGACCTTTGTCTTTTGGGGCGCTTTGCACGGCACCTATTTAATGATCAATCACGGTTGGCGATCATTCCGCCAACGACAACGCACGCCGGGGCCGGTGGTTGCGATGATCGAAAAAGTCGCCGCGCATGGGCTGACGTTTCTGGCCGTGGTGGTGGCGTGGGTGTATTTCCGCGCTGAGAGCCTAGACACCGCACACACGATTCTGGGCGGTATGGCGGGCTTGAACGGTATTGCCTTGCCCGTGGAGTGGCTGAATCGTTCGCCAGACCTTGTCGCACTCTTACAAGCCATGCAGGTGCAGTTCCAGCCCTTGTTGGCTGTCGGCCCGATGATGACGCTACTCAATGACGCGGTCGTGCTGTCGGGCGGGGAATCATCGGCCACGGGTATAGGCCCGCTGTCGGCGCTGATGTATATGGCCTTGCTGCTGCTCTGGGTGTGGTTCGCGCCCAATACGCAGCAGCTGGTGAAAGCCTTTGAGCCGGCCTTTGAGTCCTTTCAGGGGCAGATTAAAGCGGTGTATCCGGGTGTGCTCGCGTTTAGGCTGAACGCCGTGTGGGCGTGCTTGCTCGCGCTGTTGATGGCGTATAGCATTTTTGGCACTTCCCAGACATCGCAGTTTCTCTATTTTAATTTTTGAGTCCGCTGTGCGCTTATGAACAAATCTGCCTCCGATATCTCGTCTGCAGCACACGCATCAACGGTTAACGCTCTGCGAGGAGTGCGTTTCGCCCGCGTGTATTTGCTGGCGTTTGTGCTGAGCGCATCGATCATCGTGGTGTGGAAGCGCGCCGATATCTTTCCGTGGATCGGAGGCTGCAACCCGCAGGGCTATGACGACACCAGCTTTATGGCCTATTGCCATTCATCCCGCTATGGCGACTACGAACATCGTGCATTCTGGCATGGCCTGGAGGCGGGGTTGATCGAGCCCGTACGTGAGGCTGATGTGTTGTTCTTGGGCAACAGTCGGACGCAGTATGCGTTTTCCACCGATGCGATTGCGCGCTACTTCGAACAGAGCCCGCTGACCCACTATGTGTTTGGCTTTGGTATGGGGTCACAGAATTTTGTCGCCGAGAAGATGGCCGATAAGTTTGACCTTCGCCCCAGCGCGGTGGTGATCAATGCCGACCCGTTTTTCACCGATCGCATCAGCGTGACGAATCAGAACATGCTGGAAGATTCGCGCACCAAGACGTGGGAGTATGGTCTTAAGCGCTGGATGCAGAATCAGCAGCGATCACGATGCGCCGGTGCAGAGGATACGTTGATGAACGCCTTGCTGTGCGGCGGTCAGGAAGAAACGCTGTTCCGCAACACGCAGAATGGGCATTGGGACGTACGCTATTTCCGCAAGAATCGCCGTATCCCTGTGGCGATTGACGCCAATTCGGGCGACCTGGATGTGTCGGTGGAAGAGGCCAGTCGCATCGCAGAAGCCTTTCTCGACAAGCTACAGATAGACCGCAACTGCATGATTCTGACAGTCACGCCGCGCACCGCAACGCCACTGGCGTTTGCCGAGGCCCTAGCCGAGCGGTTGGGCGTGCCTGGCATCTTTCCGATGCCTGAGCACTTGGTGACCGTCGATGATTCACACCTCGATCCGGACAGCGCCATGCGCTGGTCGAATGACTTTATCCATGCCGCCGGCGAGATTCTTGAGTCGTGCGCCGCTGATTCTTAGCGGCGTATGTCATTGGCCTGAGGGCCTGGCTTAATGGTCTGTGTCGGTGCAGTGCATATGATCGATCAGGCGACGCATCACCCGAATAAAGGCTTTGCGATCGGTATCTGAGAGTCCAGACAAGGCCTGGAGATTAACCGCCAGTGCCGCTTCCAACGCATCCTTTTGCAAGGCGCGCGCGTGATCCGTTAAGTAGATGCGTTGCGACCTGGCGTCTGCCGCGTCTTTTTTGCGCACAATGAGCCCATCGCGCTCCATCCGCGACAGTGTATTGGCCATGGTCGGTTGCTCGATGTCGAGCTGTTTGGTCAATGTGCGCTGGGTCAGCCCATCACCTTCCCAAAGCACCAGCAGTGCTGGAAATGTTCCCGTCGTCAAGCCCAGGGGCTTGATCTTTTCTTGAAGGTTGCGCGCAAACAGTCTTGCCAGTTGGTTGATCAGATAGCCGGCTGATTCATTTCTTACAAATGCCATAGCGTCCTTTTTACACTTGCATAGCTTGGTATGCAATGCTAATTTAAATAGCAAGCTATGTTTAAGGTTGGACGGAGACAAATCATGCTGAAATTCATTCATCCCGCAGCAGGCGTCTTGGGCTTGCTGATTGTGATTTCGTTTTGGATCGCGACCGTTTGGTCTGAGTTTGCTGTGTCCACGGCAACGGTGGTCGCCGTCAAGACCGCGATTCCCTGGGGGTTTTTGATCCTTGTTCCCGCGCTGATGGTAACGGGCGGATCGGGCTTTGCTCTAACCCGGGGAAGGGGCGGTCGTCTCATTGCAATCAAGCGTCAGCGTATGCCCATGATTGCTTTGAACGGGCTGCTCGTTCTCGTCCCTGCCGCGTTGTTTCTCGCCGCCAAGGCCAGAGCGGGGGAGTTCGATACCTTGTTTTATGGCGTTCAGCTCGTTGAGCTGGCTGCCGGTGCGGTGAATATCACGTTATTGGGATTAAACCTGCGCGATGGCTTGCGCTTGCGCGGGCGTCTGCGCCGGTAACGAGTGTCTGAACAGCGTCCCTTTAGGAGAAGCACAATGTTGAATGCACACTCACGTCGGCGAGTACTGTTCGCCACACTGCTTTGTTTAGCCGGATGCGGGGCGCCGCATTTGCAGACGGTCAAGCGCGCAAAGCCCCCGTTAATTGGCGAAGAGGTCGCTGTACTCACAATGCACTGGTGACCCTATGTCCATGGCATCAGAGGAAACAGCGGCAGATACGTCGCCGACGCAGGTGCTGCACTACTCATCGGCACAGGTGTGCGGTGGGGATGGACGCCTGCGCGCCGCACCCGTGGCCAGCGCGGAAGATCAAGCGCGTGCCTGCACCTTTGAGGTCAAGGTGCTTGATGGCTACCTATTGGGGGTTGGGTCGCATCAAAAAGTGTTCAGCGGTTGTTAAACGGTGTTTAGCAGAGTAAGGGCCGTATTTGTCTTAATGGAAAAAGTCCACGCTGTTTGTGCTTGGCGATGATTTTATTTTTTTCTTTACACGATGTATGTAAAGCTGGCTTTTATTTTATTGGAAAATGAAAACCAGTGCTGAATTTTTTTTAAAATCCACCTTCATTATTTACAGGTCTGATCAGTCAATTAAGGAGTGATATCGCAAAGGTGTTTTGATCAGGAAAATAGCCTGTATACAGGTATATAAGGCTTGCTGAGCTGGGGTAGAGTGTTTATGCTTATTTTCAGCAGAATAACAAATTCACTATGTCGTTCCGCGTATTATTCGCTGGCTTAATAGATCTTTTACGTGAATATTTTTGCGGGATAGCCCATAAATCTGGAGGTAGGTTTTATGTCTAAAGTTCGTCGTATTCTTTTTGCTACTGATTTCTCTGCAGCCGCAACGCGTGTGTATCAATACGCGATTGACTTTGCCGCCGACCTTGATGCCAGTATTGTCGTATTGCACGCCCATCAGGAGCCGGCAAACGCACTGCCGGACGGTGCCGTTGACTTACCCCAAGAAATTGAGTCTGACATTCGCGAACGCGTCGCTGCAGAGCTCAAACAGTTCGCCGAGAGTATTGACACGAAGTCTGTCAATGTCACCACGCAGTTAGTTGAGGGCGTGCCCTACGTTGAAATCACCAACACCGCCAGTGAGCTGGGTGTGGATCTCATCATTGTCGGCACCCACGGTCGCACCGGGCTGGCGCATATTCTTCTTGGCAGCGTCGCGGAGCGGGTCGTGCGTACGAGCGACGTCCCGGTATTGACGATTCGCAGCAGCGATTAGCCCCTCTTTTTTTACCTCACTCAAGCCACCCCCTGGACCTCGGTTTTCGAGGTCCTTGAGCGTCTGGTGTCCATCGCGGATGCCAATTGTGTTGTCTTTTTTGGGTTTTCGTTCGTCTATACAGTAGGGGTGCTATTGCGTACCCTAAGTGACTTTCGATCAACCTCAGTAGTCTGTTATGCAACACACCGAATCCTCCACACCCAACTCGGCCGCAGCCTTGACTGCTGCGGTGAATGCCGGTAAACGCGTATGCACCTTAACGCCTGACGATCCGGCGGCGTGGTCTGATCTGGGGCGCATCTATGCGATGCAGGGGGAGCTGGACAACGCGGCTCAGTGTTTTAATGAGTCCATTACCATTGATGTGAAGTTTGCCGATGGTTGGCACAATCTCGGCACCGCCTGCAAGCAATTGGGCAAACGCGATTTGGCGTTCACGGCGTTCAAGAATGCCTTACTGATTGACAGTACGCGTGCCGACACCTACCTGAACTTGGGGACCTTACTCACCCAGGCGGCGCAGTTTGAGGATGCGCTGGAGTGTTTTGAGCGCGCCGTTCAGCAGGACCCGACCTTGGTTTCGGCGCGCAGCCGTTTGGCCAACCAGATGTCGCAGCGAGGTAAGGTGCAGCGCGCTGAAACGCTGTTTCGGCAGTCGTTGGCGATGGACCCGGATCATATCGCCGGCTGGATGGGCTTGGGGCGCACCTTAGAAGACATGGGCGAGGCTGAAGCGGCGCTGTCGGCGTATCTGAATATCCTCACGCGTCGACCCGATCATGCGATGGCGCTGGGTAGCTATCTCGCTTTATTGCCAAAGGATCAGTCGCCTGAGCCGTTGCCGACGGCCACAGGGGATACATCGGAACACGATTGGCGGCAGTACGCAGAGTCCACTTTGCGCGA
>DOIU01000500.1 GCA_003511825.1 Gammaproteobacteria bacterium
ACGGTAGTGGATGTCACCACTGGATGGAGGCAGATAGCCGGTGACCATATTCACAAATGTGGTCTTGCCCGCGCCGTTGGAGCCGATCATCCCCAGCACTTCAGCGGAGCGGATCTGGATATTGATATCGTGGGCAGCGACCACAGCGCCGAAGTTGCGCTGCAAGGCATGTGTTTCAAGGATAATGCTCATGCGGCGTCTCCGGTGTGATTGGCCACATCCTGACTTGCAGTACGCTTGGCAGACGATGCGCGTGCGACCAGTGACCACAGCCCCTTCGGCAGGAAGACAATGGTGAGCAGCATCACCGTACCGAGGATCATTTGCCAAGTATTGGGTGACAGCTCCACGGCGTAGACGCGCAGCACTTCGAGTAAAAAGGTGCCGATTAACGGCGCGATGATGTTGCCACTGCCGGCCAGGATCACAATAAAGACAAACTGACCCGAGGTGGTCCAGTTGGTCATCTCCGGGTCCACATGCCCCAGGCTCATCGCCCAGAGCACGCCCCCCAACGACGACACCACGGCGCCGATCACATAGGTGATGTGTACAGCGTGATGGGCCGAGGTACCGAGGTATTCCACCCGCAACTCATTCTCGCGGATCGCCTCATTCACATAGCCGAGCGACGACGCCAGCACGCGGTTCAGCGCGATGGCACAGGCAATCGCCACGCAGGCGGTGACGCCATACAGCATCAGCCGTGCGGTCTCACCCTCGGGTGACCAGCCGAGGTAGCTGGCGCGCGGCAGATTAAAGCCGTCGGTCGAGCCCAGCTCTTCCGTGGACGACAGCAAGCCAAACAGAATCATCGATACCGCAAGGCTGAGCATGGCATAGAAAATATCCCGGTATTTGCGCAGTAAAAAGCCGAGCACAAATGACACCGATAAGGCCGCTATCACGCCGAGCACCAGCAACACAAAGATATCTGTGATACCGAGGTACTTGCCCGCCAGTCCGGCGGAGTACCCACCGATGCAAAAATACAAGCCTTGACCAAAGCTGACCAAGCCCGCGCGCATCTGAATCATCACGCCGAGGGCGACCATCCCGGTGCCCAAGGACACTTGCAGGTAGTTCACCAACCAAGAAGGCAAGGTCAAGGCCGCGACAAATAAGAGGACGAGTAAGGCGATCAAGCCCCACTCGGTTCGGTCCAAGCGCATCATATCTTGCGTCCTTCAGCGAGGGCGAACAGCCCGTAAGGTTTTACCGCGAGCACGGCGGCCATCACCAAGTAGATGGAAAATAACTCCGCTGGTGGGTAGAGATGTACGGCTGCTGCGCGGGCAAAGCCGACGATCAACGCGCCAATCATCGCCCCGGGGATCGAGCCCATACCACCGATCACGATCACGGCAAAGGCCATCACAATAATCTCAGCACCGATGCCCGGCACGACAGAGATCTCCGGCGCGGTGAGCGCACCGCCCAGCGCCCCCAGCGTGGCGCCGATCACAAAGGTGACGGTAAAGAACAGCGTCACATTGATACCGAGTGCACCGGAGACTTCGCGGTCTTCAATCACGACCAGCAGCAATTTGCCGACACGCGTGTGCGTCAGGCCCCAATACAAGACGGCACCACACAACACCGCCACGCCGATGATCACGAATTTATACACTGTGTAGGGAATACCGACGATTTCCAGCGTGCCCAAGGCGTAAGCCGGCTGCCAGGCGACGTAGCTTTCGGTGCCCCACACGAGCTTAGTGACATCTTCAAGAATTAAGAAAATGGCGTAGGTGACGAGTACCATCAGCACTTCGTCGCGCCCATACATAAAGCGCAGCACCCCACGCTCGATCAGCAGCCCCGCGAATACGCCGGCCACTATCGCCATCAGTGGAATCAGGAAATAGGTGACCGCAATGGGGTTATCGGTCTGGGTATACAGCCCGACCGCCCATGCGGCGCTGTAAGCACCGAGCGCATAAAAGCCCCCGTGTGCGATATTAAGTATGCGCATAACGCCGTAAATCAGCGTTAAACCCACCGAAGACAGAAACAGCCAGGCTGAAAAGCCAAGCCCGTCTACGATGATCGCAACCGCCGTAAGCATGGCGAGTTCTCCATGGTGAATAGCGCGGGTTGAGCGCGTGAGTTAAGACAGGTGATCAGGCAAACGAGGGGCAGCACCCTGCCCCTCGCACGGCATTCAGTTGCAGTCAGCGCCGTCAAAGCCGCCGTTGATCCAGTCGATGGATTTACTGCCAGCAGGTGGATTGACGCAGGTGGCTTTAAAGCGCACCACGTCCACGAGCGATCCTTTGCCGTCATCGGTTAACTTAAAAGTACCGTAGGCGGTGTCTTGAATCGCCTGATGGCCGTTGGCTAAGGCCATAGACACCTCGCCCGAAGGCCCCTCCCACGACAGTCCTTTGAGCGCGCCAATGATGGCGTCTTGCGTGGCGGCACCGGCTTTATCCGCAGCGGTTTTCACCCCCAATAAGGCTTGCGCCATTTTGTACGAGGGGTAGGTCGGCAAGGTACCAAAGCGGGCCTCATAGGCTTTGCGGAACCAGTTGTTCAAGGCAGACTCGGGCGCGAGATCGCCGTGTGGCCCACGCGCTCCGATCACCGTGCCGTTGGGGATCTGCCGCGCCAGGCT
>DOIU01000482.1 GCA_003511825.1 Gammaproteobacteria bacterium
CAGTGACGGCGATCAGCCCCACCTCAAAGCGACGTTCGGCTTGCTCAAGCTGTTGTTCGATGGCCTTCTTCTCGGATTGCGCAAACTGCAGGTTATCGCTTGCCGAGAGCACGCCAAAGTAGGCTTGCGCGCTTCGCAGCAGCAGGTCCTGCTCGGAGGCTGTCAGGCTTGCCTGGGCTTCGGCGATGCCGAGGTCTGCCTGGCGGGCGCGAATTTGGTTGCGCCGATTGAACAGCGACTGATTCAGCGACAGCGACAGGGTGGTGCTGTTGAAGGTTTCATTGCGGTCGTCATTGAAGTCATTCAGTCCTGTACTGCCGCTGGCGTCGAGCTGCGGCAAGAAGGCTGCCCGCGCCTGAACACGTGATTCGAGTGTGCTGTCATAGCGGTACTTCGCCGATTGATACACGGCGTCGTTTTCTTGCGCGAGACGATAGACATCGACCAGGTCTTCGGCTCGAACAAGCGCGCTGGACAGTAGAAGGGCGGAAGAAACGAATAAGGTGGCGCCTGCTTGTATAAAGCTCATCGTGTGCAATTCCAAAAAATAAACAGGTTGTCAGTATCGCGATTACCGCATTCTACAGCTTAGGTGCGATGTTGCGCCACTATCCAGCTTGCAATGACATCGTCTTTCGGGGATCGAGGTTGAAATTGAGTCGGTTGGACGGAGTCAGGCTGTTTGGGTTGAAAGGACGGATTATTCGATCGATTCGCCATCGAGGTTATCGGAAATGTCCAGCGGATCGACCCAGGTTTCAAACAGTGTCGGCTCAGACCATTGGTCTGGGCCGATGCGGGTCGCCAGAATGGCGCGGTGAACGGGATGATCCATGCGCCCGATAAATCCAAACAGCCGGCCGCCTACGTTAAGCATGTTAGGCAAGCTGGCGGGAATTTCAGGCAGTGAGCCGTTGAGGACGATGGCATCATAGCGCGATTCGTGCGAGCCCCAAGACGCCATATCGCCATGTTCTAAATGGATGTTGGTGACGCCATAGGCGTCGAGTCTGTCTTGTGCCGCTTTGACCAAGGGGGCTGCGAACTCAACGCTATCAACCTGTTGGCAGAGTGAGGCAAGGCAGGCGGTGAGATAGCCACTGCCGGTTCCGATCTCAAGAACGCGTTCATTTGGGTGCAGATTAAGCGCTTGCAGAATGCGGCCTTCAATATTGGGATTGAGCGTCTTTCGACCATGGCCGAGTGGCAGGCGCGTGTCGGCAAACGCCAGGGGTTTGAGAGCAGCAGGCAGAAAAAACTCGCGCGGGATTTGCGATAGCGTGTTTAGCGATCGTTGATCCAGCACATCCCAGGGACGAATCTGCTGCTCAATCATGTTCGCGCGTGCGTTTTCAGTGTTCATCGTGCATGACCCCATCGGTTGTTGGCCACAGACATCGGTATTTTAGCGTGCTTCAACGAGCAGGATAAAGCGCGATGCGAAAAGGCCAGTGTCAGTCGAGCGTGAGGAGGAGCCATTCCCGGTTCGAAATTGCACCGGGTGAACTTTCGTAAATATAAGTCAGGCAAAGAGTTTCCCGACTTTGGGGGGGATGCGGAAACGCTGTCATCTTGTGTGGCGTCGTTACCGCATCTTCCGCGAACAGCGTTTATTCAACCACGACGTTTGAGGCTTGAGGACCTTTACTGCCTTGTTCAATCTCAAAAGTGACTTTCTGCCCTTCAGCAAGTGTGCGAAAGCCACTACCGCTGATCGCTGAAAAGTGCACAAATACATCATCTCCGCCGCCGTCCTGGGCAATAAATCCGAATCCTTTGGATTCGTTAAACCATTTTACTGTTCCTGTCGCCATAACTGATCGCCTCAAAATTACTGATATAAAATGCGACGTTCAGCCGGAAAGACGCAAGTCATTAGTTAATAACAAGGGAATTCACAACCAGCTATCCGAAGCCGCGGAGGCTAGTGTACAAGATGCCGCATAACTGTTAAAGTCACTTTCACAATTTATCCGAATTTGCCGCCATGCGACACATGCGATGCCCAGTTTGCACAAAGTGTGTGCGCGCTAGAGGGGTGGAAGTTCCGTTTGTGGTGCAGTCTGCGGGAGTGACTGACAATTTTGTTCAGGTTGCTGCGCATTCGCCCAACACGAGTCCGCTCATATCGCTTATACTCGATCCGGCGGTCGGGTTGAGGATACTCGCAGGCGACTTGCATGGACAGTTAACCGCAAAACCACTGGGTCTGGATTTCCGGGGCTCTTGATAGGGTTCGCTTAGCATTGGACCAAAGAGCCGTGAAAAGCCATCATAATGGACTGAAACCTCTCAAGCGTATCGAGTTTAATCTAAAAGGCGCGCAGAACCCCTGGCTCTGCTTTGACAGGAATCGCTATTTCTATACCGCCTTACAAGATCACTCGCACGTCCCTGTGCGCATTCGTCCGCTCTCATGCGCCTTGTTTGCCAAGCTGCGGGCTAAAAACATTCGCGGCTCCTTTATTCTATGGAATAAATGGGCGAAGTTTGCGCGTCGCAGTCTACCGGCAAGAACGACCGACCATATCGGGCAGTTTGATTTCGTTTACGGCAGAAACAACTTTCATGTGGCCATTGATATCGCTGATGGCCGTCATCTGCATGACCGACAAATCCTGGACCACAGTGATTTATACTTCAAATGCAATGCGTGGCCCAGTGTGGCCTATCCCCAAAAGGTAGTGCCGCTGATCAATGGGAATGGCACATTGTCTCCGGAGAAGATTGAACATCTAAAGACCTTGCGAGCAACACCCAAGACGTATGACCTTGTGTATTGGTCACGCGTGTGGGCCGCGCCGGGTGATGATCCGGAGAACAATGGGGTTGAGCACAATGTACGTTTGTTTGAGGCGCTCGCTCAGGTTGAGGGGAAAAAGAACCTACTCGCTGTTTTCCCGCGAGCGATGAATACATCGAGTCTAAGTGTGTACCGCGATCGATTGGATAAAGCCGGTGTGCCTTGGCAGAATGGTTGGACAGGGATTGATTCGCGCGCACTATGGCAGAACCTTGCAGCGGCGCGCATCAGCTTCTTGCGTCCCGGCAATCACTTGTGCGTGTCGTGGCGCATGATGGATTTACTCTGCATGGGGGCGTGTATCATGGTGGATGGCGCGCCTTTTCCCGAGTGGCCAGAACCCTTGCGCGAAAATGTCAATTTTATCGATGCCGGTTGCACCTTGGGCGCCGATTACTCCATGCCAAGCAGTGACAGTTACAAGCGTATGGTGCAAAAAATCTCTGCGCTAATAAAAGATGACGCGACCGTGCAGCACATTGCTGGCAACAACAGTCAGTACTTTGATCAGTACGCCGCCATGCCCGCGATATCCGATTATATTTTGGCCACTGCGGAAAACCGATTTACCCGAGCCCCCGCAGAAACCGCCGGTCACTGATTTTAGGCGCTTTTTTCCGCAGAACCCTTGCTGCCGGCGGAAGAGCCGTTGCGACGTCTGCGTCGTGGACGCCTTGACCGTTGCTGACCTTTTTCGCCAGTTTTTTTGCTACTGGGGCGTGGTTTTTCCACGCTGGGCAAGAGTTCGGCACTGATCGCTGCCGTGGGGATGGATTTGCTGATGTATTCTTCGATATCCATGAGCGAGAAGGCATACTCGTCGCAGGCGAAGCTAATGGCTTCGCCGGTATTGCCCGCGCGTGCGGTTCGCCCAATGCGGTGGACATAGTCTTCAGCGTTCTGCGGTAAATCAAAGTTAAAGACGTGGGTGACGCCATCAATGTGTAGACCCCTTGCGGCAACGTCCGTGGCGATGAGCACTGGCAGATCGCCCTGGCTGAATGCTTTCAGTAATCGTTGGCGCTTGGATTGGCGCACACTACCTGATAGCGCACCGCATTGAAAACCGTTTGCACTGAGGTAGTCCTGGACAGTTTCTGACGCGCGCCGGGTATTCACAAACACCATGCTGCGCTTGGGTTCTAGTGATCGGAGCAAGCCGATAAGCAGTGGGATTTTTTCTTCGCTCGCCGGGTGATAGAGCGATTGTCTGACGCCATCTGCCGTGACCTCATCACTGACGGTTTTCAGGCTTTGTGGGTTGTTCATGTGTTCATAGGCCAGCTCCATGACTCGGTGAGAGAGCGTGGCAGAAAACAATAAGCTCTGGCGTTGTTCCGGAGGTGGCATGCGACGCAGCAGGTAGCGGATATCGCTGATAAAGCCTAGATCAAACATGCGATCTGCTTCATCGAGCACAACGGCTTCAATGTTCTTCAGTCGGTAGACGCCTTGTTTAAAGTAATCGATTAAGCGGCCTGGAGTACCGACAAGAATATCGACACCCGCTTCGATGTCGGTGCGTTGTTTTTCATAACCAGTTCCGCCATACGCCACAAGCACCCTCAGCGAGCAGTACTTTCCCAGCTGCTGGGCGTCTTTGGCGATTTGCAGTGCGAGCTCACGCGTTGGTGCCAATACGAGGGCGCGCGGCTGGCGCGGTTGGTCATCGGCGGGTTCGTCGGGCGAGTTGAGTAGCAAGCGAAACAAGCCGATCAGGAACGTGGCGGTCTTGCCGGTGCCGGTTTGTGCCTGTGCGGCGACATCTTTACCTTCAAGAATGGCGGGTAGAGCCAATGCTTGAATGTCGGTGCAAGTTTCAAACTGCAGATCGTCGAGCGCGCGCATAACCGGCTCTGGCAGGTCAAAGTTGGAAAAACGGGCCCCTTCGGCCTCCGCCTGAGCATTGCTGTGTGGGTGTGACATTCTCTATTCGTTCGTTAGGTGGCTTGGTCTGGTGACCAAGGCCGCAACAGCGACGTTTATACCGGTGGGCCCTGAGGGGCGTCGGCGCGTTGCGCACATGTTTGACGCGGGTGCGCGAGCCGCAGCTTTTTGTTCAGCCTGTCTGGCATATCTCTGTTTTGGGGAGGGCTCTGCCGAGAATGTCCCTGCGCAAATCTGAGGTGACCGCGAACAGACTCAGAACTGCCTGGCCGTATTGCATTGTCATGCCTGCAGCGTTCGCTTATCCCTAGCATAGCCCATTCCAACACGTTCGGCGAACTCGATGCCTGTCGATGCGGTTTGCTGGGCTGCACTTGTTTCCGACAGTCCGCTGGTTGATAATCGCCGTTTTACGTAGGTCGACTCTAGCGGTGGGCCGTTATCAGTGGACCAGTTGTAGCGTTTTCGGGGGAAGTCAGGTGAGCGAAAATATCATTCCTGTCAGTGATGACACTTTTGAGCAGGACGTTTTACAGTCCGATATTCCGGTGTTAGTGGATTATTGGGCAGAGTGGTGCGGTCCTTGCAAAATGATTGCTCCGATACTGGATGAAATTGCGGGTGATTATTCGGGTAAGCTGAAAATCGTCAAGTTGAATATCGATGAAAATCCGAATACACCGCCAAAATTTGGTATCCGGGGTATTCCGACTCTGATGATCTTTAAAAACGGAACGGTAGAGGCGACCAAGGTAGGCGCGTTGTCGAAGAGTCAATTGACCAGTTTCCTCGACGAAAACACCTGATTATTGCAGCTTGGCGCACGTAGGCCTAATCGCGTTGACGAGGGCTCGTGTGCCGCCTTGCAAAAGACCTCGCGGATTGATTGTGTTAACGCTGTTGTTTTGCGTAATCAGTCTGGTTCGAGGCCTTGCGCAACCGAAAGTCCCTGTATATACTTTTGGTCGCAGATGGCTACTGGGTTTTGTAGTAGTTTCAAAAGACAGCCTTCCTATGTGTCTTCGATAAAAGCATTACCCGCTACCGTTTAGTCGTCTGATCCGTCTGACAAAATTCATCAAGCTGGCCGCTGACGCGGTTAATGACCCCTTAGTTGCAAGCTTTCATCACTGTTTACTTAACCTTACCTTCTATTTACACCTATGAATCTTACTGATCTTAAGCAGAAATCAGCCTCTGAGTTGATCGAGATTGCTCAGGAGATGGGCCTTGAAAATATGGCCCGTCAGCGCAAACAAGACATCATCTTTTCCGTATTGAAAGCCCACTCTAAAAAGGGTGAAAACATCTTCGGTGGAGGCGTCCTGGAGATTCTGCAGGACGGGTTCGGTTTCTTGCGTTCAGCAGACAGCTCCTATCTTGCGGGCCCTGACGATATTTATGTGTCTCCCAGTCAGATTAGGCGATTCAGTTTGCGCACGGGTGACAGCATTTCCGGAAAAATACGTCCCCCCAAGGAGGGCGAGCGCTATTTTGCCTTGCTGAAAGTGGACGAAATCAATTTCGGGCCGCCAGAAAATTCTAAGAGCAAGGTGCTGTTTGAGAATTTAACCCCATTGCATCCGACCTCGCGCTTACAGATGGAGCGCGGAAACGGCAGCACGGAAGATATCACCGCACGCGTTATCGACTTTGCAGCACCGATTGGTAAAGGGCAGCGCGCATTGATTGTATCGCCGCCAAAAGCCGGTAAAACGCTGATGCTGCAGAACATTGCGCAAAGTATCGCGGTTAACCATCCGGAGTGCTATCTCATCGTGTTACTCATTGATGAGCGCCCCGAAGAGGTGACCGAAATGGAGCGCATGGTTCAGGGTGAAGTGATTTCCAGTACCTTTGATGAGCCCGCGAGTCGCCATGTTCAGGTGGCCGAGATGGTTATTGAAAAAGCCAAGCGTCTGGTTGAGCACAAGAAAGATGTTGTGATTCTCCTCGATTCCATTACACGTTTGGCGCGCGCCTACAACACGGTTGTGCCTTCCTCTGGCAAAGTATTAACCGGTGGTGTTGACGCCAATGCCTTGCATCGACCAAAGCGCTTTTTCGGTGCGGCGCGTAACGTCGAAGAAGGGGGTAGCTTGTCCATTATTGCGACGGCTCTGATTGATACGGGCTCCAAAATGGATGAAGTTATCTACG
>DOIU01000259.1 GCA_003511825.1 Gammaproteobacteria bacterium
GATTTATCCGCCTCAGGCGATTCATTCACCTCCCCGCCAGAACCAGATTGACTACTTGCCACGCCGACAACACCTACAACAAACCGAGCGACCGTCCAGACTATTATAAATGAGAATCATTATCAATCGATGATGTATACTCTCACCCTGCCGCATTAACGGGCTGAGATTCAGGTGTATTCGTCAAGATGGATGTTCTCAAAAAGCAAGATGTCATCGACGTCATAGAGCACGTCAATGATGACCACAGCGCGGAAATGCTGAGTATCGCGCAGGTGTTTGTCGATGGCGATGCACAACGCGCGACGCTGGTGGATGTAAACGAGAGCGGGTTGGAGATACGCATCGAATCCCCCACAGGGACGCGCCAGCACGCGCTTGCGTTTTCCTTCAGCGGTGAGGCCGAAGACAAGATTCTGTTCCTGGCCTACCAGGCCATGGTCAAACAACGCAAAGTGCTGGACGGCGCCAAGACCCGCTACCTCCGGTTTGTTGAGCGTCAGACGCTCACGCCCCATATGCTGCGACTGGTGTTCGCGAGCGACACACCCTTACCGCACAATGAACCGGGTTACGCGTTTTTCTTCTTACTGAGAACCCTCAGACCCAAAAAGCGCTACCAGGAATCGGAGTTGTCTAAAATGCCATTCGCGATGCGGGTGTGGTTCAGCGGCATCCTCTGGGTGATGAAAAAGCTCAAACCCCCTGCACGCAGAAAGCTCTTAAAAGCGATGTACAAAAACTCGCGGTATTACACCCTGCGTGCCACTGTGCCTAACTCCGCCCCCAGCAGCGACCATCACATCGCCTGGGTGGATGTTTTTACACACGGGCAATCACCCGGCGGTGATTGGGCAAAAAGCCTGACGCCGGGTGACTGGGTGAGAAGCACTGCCGATTACCGCGAAAAAACCAATCACCTGCATACAGGCCAAGCACTGCTGATCGCCGATGAAACCGCAATGCCAAGCCTGGCGGCACTCTTGGAACAGTGGAAAAACCCGGTGGTGCCTGTCGTTATTGTGATTTCACAAGATGCCGCAGAGCAAGACTATATCGACCCTTCGCTGGTACCCACGGACGCCCAGATCCATCGAATTGTCAGCGACCATGAGCAACTGCGCGAACGCTTGCTCACATTGCTGGAGTCTCTGCCCCCTATCGATGCCGCCTGGGGCGCCCTGGAACAGCAAGACGCCAAAGCCGTCCGCGCGTTTTTGCGCCAACACCATGGTCTCAGTACGGGTCAGAACCGCGTGCGCGGCTATTGGCAACGTGACAGCTGAATCAGAGTACCCGTATTCCTGCAACACTGGCGGCAACGCCATCAGGAAGTGAACCCCTCGGGGCATCGTGATACGCTCACCGACAGGCGACAACTCGCCGTCTTCTAGCCGCCAGAACGAGACACTGCCACCCTCGCGGTCATCGTGCTGGAACGATGACACCGCCAGCGTGCTCCCCCCGGCATCAAATGTGATCCCCTGCGGTAAGACGCCCTTGCGCGCAATTTGAGCCGGCTTGTTGCCGGTGATCTCGGTGCCGTTATAGACAATCCGACCGCGTGTGGGTGGCAAAAAGTGCGTGAGCAAATTAAACACCGTGGTCTTGCCCGCACCGTTCGGCCCAATCAAAGCGTGAATATGGCCGCGTTGGATCTGCAGATTCACGTCATCGACAGCCACAAACCCTTTAAACTCTTTGGTCAGGCCCTCGGTGACGAGAATGGCGTCATCGGCGCACGCAGGCGCCGCGGTGGTTTCCGTAGTCATGATTGGCACTCCCTGCGTTAGTCTTCCAAGCCGCGCGCTTGGTCACGCAGCTTGAATTTCTGGATCTTGCCGGTAGACGTTTTTGGCAAGGGCTCAAAAACGACGGTTTTGGGAGCCTTAAACTTCGCCATACGCTCGCGGCAAAAGGCAATAACGTCGTCTTCCGTTAAGGATGCACCGGGCTTCAGACTGACAAAGGCGCAGGGCGTCTCACCCCATTTCTCATCCGGGCGCGCGACCACCGCCGCTTCGAGGATATCCGGGTGCGCGTAAAGCACATCTTCAATTTCAATGGACGAAATATTCTCACCACCGGAGATGATGATGTCTTTGGAGCGGTCCTTGATCTCGACGTAGCCATCGGGGTGACACACCGCCAAATCGCCACTGTGGAACCACCCGCCTTTAAAGGCGTCTTCCGTGGCGGCGGGGTTTTTGAGATAGCCTTTCATGACGTTGTTGCCGCGCATAAAGATCTCACCGATGGTCTTGCCATCGTGGGGCACAGGCTCAAGCGTGTCGGGGTTGCCCACCATGAGCCCTTCCATCATCGGGCCACGCACGCCTTGGCGCGCTTTTAAGGCCGCTTTGGCCTCCAGGTCTGAGCCATTCCAAGCGTCCTGCCAGACGCACACCACGGTGGGCCCGTACACTTCGGTGAGTCCATACACGTGGGTGACGTCCATCCCCATACGCTCCATGCCGGCGATCACGGGTGCCGGCGGCGCCGCCCCGGCCGTCATCACTTTAACGGGATGGTCGATACCGGCTTTGTCGCTGTCGTCGGCATTGTTCAACATGTTCAAGACAATGGGCGCACCACAAAAGTGGGTGACACGCTCATCGCGAATCGCGCCATAAATCGCCTCGACCCGCACATGGCGCAAGCACACACTGGTGCCAGCAACGGCGGCCAGCGTCCACGGGAAGCACCAGCCATTGCAATGAAACATCGGCAGCGTCCAGAGATAGACGGTGTTGTCCGGCAGATGCCATGACAGCGCATTGGAGACTGCATTGAGGTAGGCGCCCCGGTGATGGTAGACCACGCCCTTGGGATTCCCGGTCGTGCCGGAGGTGTAATTCAGTGTGATGGCATCCCACTCGTGTTCGGGAAGTTGCCAGGCGTACTCGGGGTCACCATTGACAATAAACGCTTCATAATCTTGCTCGCCGATCAAGCTGCCGCCGACAAAGCTCGGATCATCGATATCAATAATTTTTGGCGGCGCATCCAGCTGACTCACGGCGTCTTTGACGGTGTCGGAGAACTCGCGATCAACGAACAGCACGCGCGCCTCTGAGTGCCGTAAAATAAACGCGATGGCAGCCGCGTCCAGGCGCGTATTGATGGCATTCAATACAGCCCCTGACATAGGGACGCCAAAATGCGCTTCGAAGAGTTCGGGCGTATTGGCCGCGACAAAGGCCACGGTGTCACCGGCACCGAGCCCGTGCTTGACGAGCGCGGCGGCCAGACGGCGGCAACGGGTGTAGGTTTCTGACCAGCTGCGTCTTATCTCGCCATGAATCACCGCCGGGCGCTCGGGGTAGATGTCCGCAGCACGGGCAATAGAACTCAGGGGTGACAGCGC
>DOIU01000251.1 GCA_003511825.1 Gammaproteobacteria bacterium
TTTTGACGATCTCCGGGCTGCCGCCACATTGCCGATCGATGGCGTTGTCCTGCCCAAGGTCGACGATAGCGACCGCCTGCATCACAACCTGGATACACTGAACAATGCCGCCGAGCGGGAAATTCCCGTCTGGGTGATGACCGAAACCGCGCGCGGTGTGCTGGAGGCTGATCGTCTCTATGGCGCCAGCCCACAGATTACCGGCGTTATCCTCGGTACATCGGATTTGTCCCGTGAGCTACGCATTCCCCACACGCCCGATCGCGCGGGATTTATTCATCTGCTTGATCACTGCGTGATTGCTGCACGAGCCCACGGTATGGATATCATTGATGGGGTGCATCTGAATTTTCGCGACCTGGACGAGTTCGCCCTGCATTGCGAACAAGGCCGGACCCTCGGATTTGACGGCAAATCGCTGATCCATCCTCAACAAATCCCTGCCTGCAATGCGGCCTTTTCCCCGGAGGACAAGGCGATCTCAGAAGCGCGGGAGATTGTCGCGGCATGGGATCGCGCACAACAGGCCGGCCAGGGCGTGTGCGTGGTGAATGATCGCCTGATTGAGAACCTGCACGTGGAAGAAGCGCAACGCACGTTGGCGCTCGCGACAGCGCTGGCTCAGCGAGGCGATGCCGAGACCTGAGTGTCGCCCAATCCCAAGCGTCCCAACGCCACGGTGCCGTCGCGGATGTCGGCTTCTACCGCAACCCGCAGCGCGAATGCATCACGTTGCTCCAATGCGCGCAGAATGTCGGTATGGCGGTTGATCACGTAATGACTGATGCGCACCTCTTTGCCCATCCGCTCCAAAATCGCGCGTTGGAACGGACCGAACTGCAGCCAGAGGTTTTCAATGAGTGGGAACAAGACCTGCGTGCGCACGGCAGCGTAGAGGTGACGGTGGAAGCGGTAGTTCTGCACCACGGACTCGACGACATCGCCCGCTGCCAGGGCTGCGTTCATGGTCTCATCAACGCGCTGCATATCGGCAAGATCATCGGCGGTCACCGCCAACATCGCGCGCTCGGCCGCCAGACATTCGAGCGAAATGCGCGTCGCGCACAGTTCTTCAAATCGTGCCGTTGTCATCGCCGGGACGGTGACGCGACGTGTTGGCAACAAGTGCAAAGCCTGCTCTGCAACCAAGCGCCGCAGTGCCTCGCGCACCGGCATTAAACTGACATCCAGCATCTTTGCCAAACCGCGCATGGTGACGCTCACACCGGGCGCAAACGCCCCGATCAAGAGCGCAAAGCGCAGCTGCTGGTACGTCCATTCTTGTAAGGTTTCGTCCTTCCTGCGTGGAGCAACCGGTATGCTATGGATCATTGCAACAGCTGTCATCGCTAACTCGGAGTTGCGTTATGTGGGTGAAGACCGCATCGTCTGATCCCTGCCGCCAACATTCTCATGATGCATTAATCAAGCGGCTTTTAGGATGTTAGCAAAGTGCTGGACTTTGGCAATACGCCAAAATTGTTAGGCAAGTCGTGTCGCGTGCGACAGAGAGCCGACGGCCCCCGCCAAAACACAGGCCTGGTGAGTCGACTGCCGTCACGTATCACGCGGCAACTGCGGCGTCACAGGATGTCGCTGACAGGTAGCGCGAGGTCGTATTATCGCCCGGTAAAGGCTTGTATCCCGGTTTGCGCCCGCCCGAGAATCAGCGCGTGAATGTCGTGGGTTCCCTCGTAGGTGTTGACGGTTTCGAGGTTCATCAAGTGGCGAATCACGTGGAATTCGTCGCTGATGCCATTGCCTCCCAGCATGTCGCGTGCGAGTCGCGCCACCTCCAGGGACTTGCCACAGTTATTGCGCTTGAGCATAGAAATGGTCTCTGGCCCTGCCTTGCCGGCGTCCAACATGCGGCCCAAACGCAGACTGGCCTGCAAACCCAGGCTGATCTCGGTTTGCATATTGGCGAGTTTGAGCTGGACCAATTGATTCGCCGCGAGCGGGCGACCAAACTGGGAGCGATCCAACACGTACTGGCGCGCCTGATGCCAGCAGAATTCCGCCGCCCCCAACGCACCCCAGCTGATGCCATAGCGCGCACGATTGAGGCAGGCAAAAGGACCGGCAAGACCTTTCGCCTTGGGCAGCCATTGCGACTCGGGCACAAACACGCCGTCCATCACAATCTCACCCGTGACCGAGGCACGCAGTGAGAACTTCCCTTCAATCTTTGGGGCACTCAAACCCGGCATGCCCTTTTCCAGAATGAAACCGCGAATCTCACCCTCATCGGTTTTCGCCCAAACCACAAAGACATCCGCGATCGGCGCATTGGTGATCCACATTTTGCTGCCAGTTAAGGCGTAACCGCCTTCAACTGAACGCGCACGCGTTTGCATACTGCCTGGATCAGAACCATGATCGGGTTCTGTCAAGCCAAAGCAGCCAACCCACTCCCCGCTCGCCAATTTGGGCAAATACTGCTCGCGCTGCGCGTCCGTGCCAAACGCATCAATCGGGAACATCACCAGGCTCGACTGCACACTCATTGCCGAGCGATAGCCGGAATCGACCCGCTCTACCTCGCGCGCAATCAAACCGTAGCTCACCTCGCTCATGCCGGCACAGCCAAAGCCCTCTAAGGTGCAGCCCAGCAAGCCCAGCTCACCCATCTCGCGGAGGATATCGCGATCAAACCGCTCCTCCCGATGCGCTGACAACACGCGCGGCATCAAGGTCGACTGGCAATACGCGCGTGCAGTATCGCGCGCCATGCGCTCTTCGTCGTGCAGTTGATCTTCCAGCAAGAGCGGATCGTCCCATTGGAACTTGGCGAGGTGGGTGTGTGCTGTCATCGTGCGTATCCTGCGGAATCGGGGCACGGGACATCCGCGCCTTCAGGCCATTATGTTACGCCGGGCGCAGGTTTTTTTCACGGCACGAGCGCGGCAGATTGCCACCCTCATGACGTGTTTGCCTCGCGCGTCAGGCGAGGCGGAAAGACTCAGTCTAGCGCGGTTTCCGGTGCCACGAAGTCATAACCCAGTTGCTCGGCAACGGGCTCACACGTCACCTTGCCATCCCAGACATTCAAGCCGTTCAGTAAATGCGGATCATCACGCAATGCCTGCTGCCAACCTTTGTCCGCCAGCGCCAGCACATAGGGTAAGGTGGCATTATTGAGCGCATCGGTGGACGTGCGCGCCACACCACCGGGCATATTAGCCACACAGTAATGCACCACACCGTCGACGATATACGTGGGGTCTGTGTGCGTGGTCGCCTGCGAGGTCTCGAAGCAGCCGCCCTGATCAATCGCCA
>DOIU01000408.1 GCA_003511825.1 Gammaproteobacteria bacterium
CAATGGCTTCACAGTTTTGTGCGCCATCCTCGTAGGTGAACTCTACCGTGTGATCAGGTGATACCGGTTCACCACCGATACCGTCAAGCAGCGTATCTTCGCTGAAAACGTACAAAAAATAAGTGGGGTATTGGCGCAGATTGTCGCCGGTTTCGGCGATGATGATCCAAGACTGCCCGTCGCGCTGATAGCTGGCAAGATCTTCCCAGTCGCGATTTTTTGGTGTGACAGGCACAGCACCTCGTGGTTGCAGTTCGCCGTCCAGTAAATGGATAACGGCCGAGTTGCCGGAATCATTCACTGCCCAAAAAAAACCTGGCTTTCGGTGAGAGGCCGCGAGTCCGCTGGTCTCTGGCAAGTCATCAGCAGTAACGCTGAGCGCAGATTGGCGCGGCTCGGACGGGCTGACAGCCACGGATTGACAGGCACAGAGCGATAATGCAAGAGCAGTCAGGGCGACGCGGTTCAGGGGCATGCAGTTAAATCCCGGATGTAGCGGAACAACGCTCGGCTGGCGCTGGGAGGTTTGTCCCGTTGCCGCTCTTTGATGGCGTTGCGGATCAACTGCCGTAGCTGTTGCCGATCGGTCTCTGGCCACTGCCGAATAAAGTCTTCCAGAGCGCCCGGTTCCTCATCAATCAGGCGGTCACGCCACTGTTCACAGCGCTTAAATGCCGCTTTTGCGGATGCCGATTGTTGGTCCAGATCATCGAGTGCCTGGCGTATGTCGTCCAGTTCACGCTGGCGCAAAAGTTTGGCGATAAATTGCAGCTGGCGCTTCAGAGCGCCATGTGCACGGATTTGCTGTGCCTCGGTGATGGCTGTCTCCAGGTCACCGTCCAGTGGGATTTGCCGGAGCGTATCCGGGCTCAGTGCGACAAGCTCTCGACCCAGTTGATGAATGTCAGCGGCATCACGCTTTCGCTGGCTATTACTGGGGCCCTCCGACTGGGTTTCTGTGTGAGGGCTGTCGTCATTCATGGTTCGCCATGAGCCTGTGCCGATGTGTGGAAGCGGCGCGTTTACTGCGCGCTACTCGGGTTGGTTCTTGAGTTTGTTAATTTTCAGTCGCGCGACCAGTTTGCCGCGTTTGCGCTGCTCAATCTGTACCGGGACGTAGTTTAAATCCGGTGCAAACCAAGTAATGGTTTCTCGAGAGCTGCCCTCGCGAACGCGACGCACCACAATGGTATCAAGGGTGCCGAGTTTGGTGTCAACGCGTTCCGTACCATCGTTGATAAACTGCATGGTCTTAATCTTGCCGGCGTCCAGTACTTGCAGTTCAGCGCTGCTGAACCCTTTGCGCACCAGCTCCATGACCGTCAGTGTCACCGACAGGCGGTCCAATATCGGGTCGGTAAGGACTTCCGTCTCTTCTTTGCCTTTGCGCTTTATGGTGAGCTCTTGGTTTTGCCAATTGAACACCGCATCCACATCGCGTTTCTTTTGGTCGCCCGCTTGTCGGTAGGAATAGCGCTGAGGAATGAGCTGTTCTTGCGTGACGTTAATGACACTGACTTCATGAATGCGCCCTTTGCCAGTCAACTTGAAAATGCCAGAAGGCTTGGTGACAAGGCTGTATACCCATTCGTCGCCCTGGGCTTCCAGGGTGAGTTTTGCAACCCCGGCATTAATTAAGTTATTGCCGACGGTGTATTCAACATGGAATGGCGTGATCAGTTTCGTATCACCGATTTCCAGTGGTGAAGGCGTATCAGCGGCAATGGGCTGCACGCAGAACAAGCAGACCCAAAAAGCAGTACGCACAATGGCTGTGCGGATAATGGCGTTCATGTCAGATTACCGGATAAGTCAGTGCGCGATTATACCAGCTGGCTGGCTTAATCATCGCTGAACCCTTGTAAAAACATTGTTTCCCGTCGGTGGTGATCAACTCTGACGCAATCCACTTGACGGCCTCGGGGGAGATGGTGTGCTCCAGTGTCAAGACGCGGTCAGCCAATGCGATGGGGGTGTCAGTCGTCTCCACATCAACAATCCCTTGGATAATCACCGGCCCTGCGTCGAGATCGCATGTGACAAAATGCACGCTTGCCCCGTGCTGTGCATCGCCGGCGGCCAGGGCGCGTGCGTGCGTGTTCAGGCCCGGGTACAGCGGCAGCAGTGATGGATGAATATTCAGGATACGCAGGTGGAAGTGATCAATAAACACTGGCGTCAATATGCGCATAAACCCGGCGAGCACGATCCAGTCTGGCGCATGCGCGTCCAGCACCTCGCACAACGCCGCATCGAAGGATTCGCGATCGGCGAAATCTCTATGGTTGACGACGTGCGTGGTAATGCCTCGCGATGCAGCGAATGCCAGGCCAGGCGCGCGGGCTTTATTGCTGACAACACAGCAGACGTCTGCGGGTATCTGGTCGTTGGCACAGGCGGTCACGATGGATTGCATATTGGTGCCGCGGCCAGAGATCAAGACCGCGACTTTTGCCCGGGACGTCGTGCTCATGCAATGTGGACGTCGGGCGCAGCATCGGATGCTACTGCGGGGGTCAGGCGTCCAATAACTTGGGCAGTCTCGCCACTTGCTGCGAGCAGGTCCAGCACCTGCGCTTCGTCCTGCGGTGAGATGATCATTGCCATGCCGATACCGCAATTGAAGGTGCGGTACATTTCATCGTCTGCGACTTGGCCATTGTCCTGGAGCCACTGGAAAATCTCGGGTCGCTGCCAGCTGTTGACGTCAATGTCCGCGCGCAAGCCTGGTGGCATAACGCGAGGCAGGTTTTCCAGCAGGCCGCCGCCGGTGATGTGCGCCAGCGCGCGGGGGCGCAGCTGTTGCAGCAGCGCAAGCAGGGGTTTGACGTAGATTCTGGTGGGCGCGAGCAGCGTCTCGCCCAAGGTGCTGGCGCCAAACGGGCTGGCGAGGTCTGCGCCGCTGTGTTCAACGATTTTGCGAATCAATGAATAGCCATTGGAGTGCGGCCCTGAGGCATTGATGCCCACGATCAGATCACCTGCAGCGACACTGTCCGGTTGCAGAATCTGGTCTTTCTCCACGGCGCCGACGGCGAAGCCGGCAAGATCGAAATCATCCCCGGCATACATGCCTGGCATTTCGGCGGTTTCCCCGCCGATCAGTGCCGCACCGGCTTGTTCACAACCGGTTGCAATGCCGCTGATGATGCGGGTTGCCGTGTCCACGTCCAGGTGCCCGGTCGCGTAGTAGTCCAGAAAAAACAGGGGCTCCGCACCGGTGACAATGATGTCATTCACGCACATGGCGACCAAATCAATGCCCACCGTATCCACACGCTGCAGATCAATGGCCAGACGCAGTTTGGTGCCGACGCCATCCGTACCTGATACCAGCACGGGCTGTCGGTAGCGGTCCAGGGGGAGTTCAAACAAGCCGCCAAAGCCGCCTAAACCACCGAGGACACCGGGGCGCTGCGTCTTGCGCACGGCGGGTTTTATGCGCTCTATCAAGGTGTTGCCAGCATCGATATCAACACCAGCGTCGCGGTAGCTCAAACCCGCAGACGGTTTGTTTTCTGGCATGTACGGGATTCTCCTGTGCCAATCGGGTTAAAATATGCGCTTGGCTCGCCGGCAGAGATGCCGCGTTGGCCGGGTGCGCAGCGGATGCGACTATTCTACCGTGTTCGGCTAAGCTTATGTGGCTGAATCAGCCGGTACCTTGACCTACAGGCCCCACAGAGACGATGAAAATCAGGAAATATACGCTTATCCAACTGCTTGGATGGTATCTCTTACTGATGCCCTGTGCCGTGCTCAGCGAGACGGATGTGTACAGCGTCCAAATTGCCGTGCAAGACCAGAGCCCTCGCGAATATGCTGTTGCGGTGCGCATGGGGCTGAAGCAGGTGATTTCAGCATTGGATGAAAACCCGATGGCGTTGCAGCGGCCGCAAGTCAAAGACGCGCTTGATCGTGCCGACCGATATGTTGAGCAATACCAGTACGCGCGCGTTGATGATAAGGCAACGCTCGCCGAGATTCCCATGACCAAGGCCGCGGACGCGGTTGAAGAGGCCGCAGTGTTTTTGCTGCAACTGCGCTATTCTGCGGAAGAAGTGGCACTGCTGATGGGGCAGAACACCGTTGCATCGCAGGGCCCTGTGACTCAACCGCAGACCTTACTGCTGTGGCTCGTGCTCGAATCCGGTGGCAATACGCAGATCATTGGCGGTGAAAATCGTCCTGAGGTGAAGGCGCGTTTAGAGGCGCTGGCGCTTGATCAAGGACTGGATATCGTCTTCCCGCTGCTTGATCTGCAGGACTACCAAGCCATCGGGGCAGCGGATATCCGCGGTGGTTTTGAGGATCGTATTCGTGCCGCCTCCGCCCGCTATGATACGGATGCGATCGCAACCGGTGTGCTGTCCGAGCAAGCGGGTGGCACCTGGCTAAGTAGCTGGCGGCGGCTGGCGAGTGGCACTAATCCCAGCTTCGCCAACTCCGCTCTCAATCTCGACAGCCTGGTAACGACGGGCGTACAGTGGCTGCGCCAGACGACCTCGCCCATCGTCAGCGCAAGCGCCGACCCTTCGGCATCTGAGTCGGCCATGCACGTGTGGATTGGCCGTGTTCCCTCCACTGACGCCTACGCGCGGATCAGCCAAATCCTTGAAAACATCCCCAACGCAACGCGTGTGGCACCTGTGTATCTCGCACCTGAGGGGATGGTCTTTGCCATTTCGCCGCGCATGTCCTCCACGCAGCTAGAGCAGTACCTTGATCGCGCGCGATGGCTTGAACGCACGGCACCACCGCAGGCTGACGAGCTGGGGCAATCGGTGCCGGCTGGAGCGGAGTTGTATTACGAGTATAGCGGCTAGCGATGTCGCTGGACCGTCATTAGGCCATGTTAGAGTCGCCACGCCAGATACCGATGCAGTTCGGTGTCGGTCAGTTACTGACGTTCGAGACCTTCCATCCCGGTGGTCAGCCGACGCTGACGTCCGTATCCCAGGGTGTGGTCGACGGTGGCGCAGATCAGCAGTTGTATGTTTGGGGCACAGAGGGGCTGGGCAAGACACATTTGTTGAGCGCGTGCTGTCACTACGCGTCTGATCAGGGGTTGCGACTGGCCTATGTGCCTGCGCAGCTTGTGCGCGAGCAATCGCTGACGGGTTTGGAGTCAGTTGATCTATTGTGTCTTGACGATGTGCATCTGCTCCCTGATGCGGCCGAACGGGAAGTGTTCAACCTCTACAACCAATTGCGCGAGCGGGGCGGGCGTTTAATTGTCTCTGCCGATGTCGCGCCCGCCAGTCTCGGTGTCAACTTGCCCGATTTGCGTTCGCGATTGAGCTGGGGCCTGGTCTATCAGCTCAAGCCTCTGGATGACACGCAACTGCTCACCGCGCTTGTGCAGCGTGCGCGCAGCATGGGCCTGGATCTGCCCCAGGACGTGGCGGAATTTATTCTCGCCCGCCACACGCGTGACCTGTCAACCTTGGTGGCGACATTGGATGAGTTATTGCAGCATGCGTTTGAGGCCAAACGTCGCTTGACGATTCCGTTTGTTAAATCGGTATTGGGGTACTGAGTCGCTCAGGTTTGGCTATAGCGGAAACGAATAGCGTGTGGGTCTGACTCGGTTGGCATCCATCCCGCGCCGATAATGCCGGTGTCGTCAATGGTGATCGCTTCGCGCCGAATAAAGACGGGGATCTGATTGTCTTTGATGAGATAGGTGCCGTTGGTACTCTGGTCTCGCAGAATGAACTTGCCTTGCACCAGCTCGATGGTCGCGTGGTGGCGGGAGACACAGTCATTGCTGACGGGTAGGTTGTTGTCGCTGGTGCGGCCAATCGTCAGCACGGGCCGATCGTTATTGATATTGAGGTTTCTGTCTCCGTATTGCAGATGCAGCTGCACATTGGTCGGGTGCCGCAAGGAGAGGCTGACGGCTGTCTGGATCGCGGTTGCCGATTCGTCTTCAGGCTTCCATAACAAGCGATAGACCGCCACGGGCTCGCTGATGCCTTTGACATTGATAAAATCCAGCAAGGTAGCGCGCTGGCGCAACGATGGCGACAGGGTTTGCACGCTTTCTTCCGTGGTCGTGATTTCGTCCAAATTGGCCAGCGATGCGATCCGCGCCGCGACATTCACTGTATTACCATAAACATCGCCTTTGTCAGGAATGACTGGGCCAAAGTGAAACCCAATCCGGACCGACAAGGTCGCGTCCACATGGCACTCCTGAATGGTCAGGGCCGCCTGAAAAGCGTCGTCGCAGGTGTTGAAGCTCGCCAGAGCCGCATCGCCGACGGTTCGCAATAGCGTGCCGCCGTGCTCGCTGATAGCAGTGTCCATACATTGCAGTGACTGTGCGACCAACTTATGCGCCTCAACATCGCCAATCTGCTCGTAAAGCTTGGTGCTGCCGCCGATATCGGCGAACATAATGGCCAGGGGTTGCTTATTTTGAGAATCGCTCATGAACGTCGCTTGCGTTGAATTAGCCGCAGATGCCATCACCGCGTTCATTCTAAACGGGTAGGGAATTATCGTTCAACTGACAGAACACCAGCATGTGACTCGTCAGACGCCCAATTGTGCGCATTTTCGAGCGAAACGCCCGTGGCGAGCCTGGCAAATCGGGGTTGTGTTGATGTGGAGTCTGTTATCAGCCTGCGCATCGTCGCCGATCAGTATCGCTGAACGCCAGGGATTCTCCGTCAGCAAACGTGTGGCAAACGGCTTTACACACGCGATTTTTCGTAATCCGGTCCCGGTGGCGCCCGGCGGTACCTTGTCGGTGTATCTTGAGAACGATGGCATCCCTTGGCTTCGTGGACGACTGGTGATGTTAGACCCAACGCCACGGCATCCCCTGATGCTAAAGCTGATGGCGCTTGACCCTGGCAGCGCCGTTTACGTTGGCCGGCCTTGCTACAACGGCTATGCCGATGAGCCCGCGTGTCATCCGGTGTTGTGGACACTGGCACGCTACTCAGACACCGTGGTCGCGGCGATGACGTCGGTTATCGATGCGTTATACCGCGAGTCGGGTGCCGCTCGCTTGCGTTTGTATGGGCACAGCGGCGGCGGCGCATTGGCGCTGTTGATTGCGAGTCGTCTCAACGATGTCGAGGCCGTTGTGACACTCAGCGGGAATCTGGATACCGCCGCTTGGACCGCGTGGCATCAGTACACGCCGCTTGCGACATCGCTGAATCCGGCGACAGATGCCGCTATCGCACCGCAAGTTCGTCAGGTGCATTTGCTGGGCGCGAAGGATCGCAATATCCCACCCGCCATCGTCCTGCCTTGGCTACAGAGTGCGCCAGAGCGTCAGTATTATGTCTTCGATGATTTTGATCACAGCTGTTGCTGGGAGGAGGTATGGCCCGAAGTCTTGCGCCATGTGATGGCCGATGGCAATGAGTCAAGACAGGAAGCGTCCGCTTATCCCGGCTACGGACCGCTGAAGTCGTGGTTTGGGTTTGGGGAGCCGGGGGAGAAAAGCGCGACTAAGCACGCCGCGTGGGTCACCGGGCGGGGTTTTCTGCGTTGAGCGTTTGCTGTAAGTACGTGTCTCTGAGCTGTTTGTACTGTGCATATTCCAAGGCGTAAGAACGGTCACAATAGTCAGTGCGAAACGCATTGCGATGGCAATCTTCCTGGCGCAGCGTCTCGTAGGTAATCCGCATTACCTGGTCTTTGGTGCAGCTGCAGGCCGCTAGGCCGGTCACGATAATAGACACCCGCGTGATAGAGGGCTTGATGGACTTAATCACGATTCTCAGATACCTCTGGCTATCAGCCCCCAAAAAATATGCGGGGTAGAGTGTACTTATAAAAAAACTGCGTTTTTACAAGTCGATCACAGAATGGCCTCAGGTGTGCGCGCGCCCAACGATTGACGTCAGCGGTTTGACCTCAATTAACTGATTGATAATATTGGTTTAATCAGGTTTTTGTGGGCGAGCTTGACACAGATTACTGGATCGCAGGGTTGCACTACTGTGCACGACGTATGGCGGCAATTCGCCCTCAAACTAGGGGGCGGTGTAGATGACTGTCAGCACAAAACTGCCTTGGGCCTCTTGGGGGCCATTCGCTTCTTTGGCAGTGATGGTGACGTTATGGTTGGAGCTGACCGTTTGTGAAACCGTGCCACTGATGACGCCGCCATTGCTGATAGACAGCCCGTTCGGCAAGCCGGTTGCCGTGAAGCTGAGGTTGTTGTTCACATCCGAGAAATAGCCTGAAAAGTTCTCTGAGACGCTCTCGTTGGCGTCTATCTCCCAGTTGGTGATTGACCCCACCAACTCTGGCGGCGGATTGGTGACCGTTAGGGTAAATCCACTGCTCGCGCTAGCCGAGCCATCGCTGGCCGTGACAGTCACACCGTAGTCGCCTGTGCCTGCCGGTTTGCCAGTGATCTTCCCGCTGTTATTGATACTCAGAAAGTCGGCGCCCGACAGGCTAAAGCTCAGTCCCTGGTTCTCGGGGTCGCTGAAGTAAGACCCGGCCTCGAAGCTGAAGTCAATATTGGTGATGGCCTGCTGGTTGGGGATGTTCTGCGCAACAGGTGGCTGGTTGGCATAGGTGACGGTGAGCTTGAAGGTGTCTTGCACTTGTTGCGAGCCGTTCTGCTCTTTGGCCGTTACCGTGATGTTGTAAGACGTGGTTTGTGTGACGGACACGCTGCCACTGATGACCCCACTACCGCTGTTGATCGAGAGGCCTGACGGCAGCCCTGACGCGCCGAAGGTCAGTGCATCATTATCGTCGCTGAAGTACCCGGATACATTGATTGAGACGTTTTCCCCTGAGCCCACCGATTCATCGGGGATAGGTTGATTGAGCACGGGCGGCGGATTCTGGTAGGTGACCGTGAGCTTAAAGGTGTCTTGTGCCTGTTGGGAGCCGTTTTGCTCTTTGGCTGTTACCGTGATGTTGTAAGCGGTGGTTTGCGACACGGAGACGCTGCCAGAGATTAGCCCGCCACTGTTGATGGACAGGCCGGACGGCAATCCAGATGCGCTAAACGTGAGCGGATCGTTGTCGTCACTGAAGTAGCTGGAGACATTAATTGACACACCCTGGCCTGATTTAACCGATGCATCCGGGATGGCATTGTTAAGTACGGGCGGCGGATTCTGATACACGACGGTGAGCTTGAAGGTGTCGCTGGCTTTCTGCGGACCGTTGGACTCTTTGGCGGTAATCGTGACGTTATGACTCGACGTGGTGGTTTGCGACACGCTGCCGTCAACGATACCGTTGTCTCGCATGGTCAGGCCAGCGGGCAATCCGGATGCTGAAAACGTGAGATTGTTGTTCGGGTCCGTGAAGAACTCAGAAAAGTTTCTGAACACGCTCTCGCCGGCCTGAATCTCCCAGTCTGGGATGCTGTTCACCAGTGTTGGTGGAGGGTTGGCGACGCTCAGCTTGAAGTTACTGCTGCTCGAGTCGAAGCCATCATTGGCCGTCACCGTGACGGTAAAGTCGCCCACGCTATTGGGTTTGCCTGAAATCTTGCCCGACTTGCTATTGATGCTCAGGAAGCTGGCGCCAGAGACGCTGTAGCTGAGTGTTTGGCCTTCGGGGTCACTGAAATATTGCGCGGCATTCAGTGAGAAGTCATTGTTCACCACGGCCTGCTGGTTGGGGATCTGTCGGGCCGTCGGTGGTGAGTTAAACACACCCAGCGTGAAGCTCTGCGAGGTTTTGGGGTTGAACGCATCATTGGCCGATACGGTGATCTTCCACTCGCCGGTCGTGGTCGGTTTGCCCTCAAGCTTACTGCCCTTGAGTTGCAAAAAGCCCGGCTGTCCTTGTACAGAGAAAAACAGGGGTTGTGATTCTGGATCTTCTGCGTACTTGTTGAGATCCAATGAGAATGTCTTACCGATGGTGCCTGATTGCCTTGGGATATTGTCCCACACGGGTGGTTTATTGCCGAGAATGCTGATCACGACCGCGTCAGACGTGCCCGTGTTGCCGTCAGAGGCGGCGAGAACGACCGAATACTCGCCCACTTCCTCAGCGGCAGGCGTGCTGACCAAAATGCCTTGTCGTAAGGCGTCGCGATCAAAGCTGTCGGGCAACTGGCCCGTGGTTTCGCTGAACGTCATGTCAGCGCCTTCAGGGTCGTTGAAGTGAACACTGAAGTCGTAGGTTTTCTTAATACCCGCAAACCATGATTGATCCGGAATGTCTGACACCAGCTCGGGCGGGTCATCAACCGTGACGATATTGAGCATCACCTGAGCCGTTGAGGTGTGCACACCGTCCGTGACTTCGTAAATGAAAGTGTCTTGCAGTTGTTCACCGGCCGGCCGCGTAGGGTCGCCCTGGTAAAAGTATGAGAAGCCACCGTCATCAGACAGGCTGAAGGCCGACGTCATTTGCGGAAATTCAACCGGTGTGGTGTTCACGCTCAAGGGCTTATTGCTGAGGTCAACGTCGTCGGAGTCGTTGCTCAGCAGATTGATGGCGTCGGTCCGGTTAACCAGCTTTTCAGTGCCTTCAATCACGGTGAAGGTGTCGTCCATGGCTTCAGGCGCTTCATTGATTGCGACTAGGCAGAGGTTGACTTCGGCAAAACCTGATCCTCCGTCGTTATCGCGCGCACTGATGCGATGTGTCAGCCCAATGGGCGCCTTGAGCTTTGGTGTAATGACAGTAAACAGCGTTTTACGGGTCGAGACGATCGTACCTTCGCCAGCCTCATCCGCAGCGGCTTGGTCCTGCTGAATTTCTTCTTCTGTCTTTTCGACTTCCTCGGCGCTGACGTTCAGGCTGCAGTTTGATGGCTCTGTGCAGGCTTCGGCTAGTGAATCAGCGGCATACTCACTGTTAAAGCCATCGACGTTATTACATACCGACAGCGCTCCGGCAGCTGACGGCGTAGAATCCCAAGACCAGGCGACGATATTGCCGTCGGCATCCGTGCTCGCGCTGGGATCGATGATTTGCGTCGATTCCTCGTTGATCGGCAGCATGTAGCCATCATCGGGCGTGCCGTCGTCGAGAATAATGGTTGGTGTCTCATTGGACTGGCGCCCGGTGGAGTCCACCCAGTTGCACGCGCTAAGGGTGAGGCAGGTTGCCAGGGAAATCGTGAGCGCCTGGCAACGGGGATTACATATATTCATAACCGCAATTTTTCCGGAGAAGTACAGCGCAAACAGCGCCTTTTAAAAGCATAAGGGCCTGAAACTCAAAAAAGGTTTCTTAATATGCCATGCATTGTAACCACCGTTTGCGTGCATTCATTGTGGCAACATTCTGAAATGTGAATCATGCCGAATGCAGAATCAAGCAGTGACTGGTATCCAGATGTTACGTTTTGTTAAATGCCCAAAGCCTGTGAATAAACCAAAACATCCCTAAACCCAAGATGATTGCAAGTGTTTATTGTCTGTATTATTGCACTTTTACGTAAACTATAGACCGAAACGGCTCATTTTACACAGTGCACCTGTTAGGCTTGACATCAAAAACTGGCTGAAGAGAATCGTTATTTCTGCGTATGCAGGTGGGATGGGGCAGTGGGGCTGGGCCGACAGTGGCTTTGGCGCGCTGTGTCAAGCGGAAGGCGTTCCACGTGCGTTGTCTTACCATTTAGGAAGTCTACATCATGACTCGCAATAGTGAAGCTTTGTCATGGATCAGTATCGTCGCGAGCTTTGTCGGACTCGTCGTGCTGACATGGCTGGGCATGAGTGAAAAATCGCTCTCAAACGCCCGCGATACGCTATCAGAGCGGCAAGAGCACCCTGCTGAAATTCAGCGCAATGGCGTCACGCCTGCATCTGAAAACCCGTCACCGACGGTGGAAACTGCGGGTATGAAGCTGCAAATCACCGGCGAGCAGGTAGCGGTCGCCCTGAATTTACCGATGGGGAAGAGCGACTCCGCGCTGCGCAAAGTTTTGCTGAGGCACTTCCCGCCCGCAGCGCTGGACTATGAGATCATCCGCAATGCGCCGCCGCAATCCGCAGCATGGTTGGGTGGTTTACCCGACTTACTTGATCAACTGCTCGACGCGCGTGCACCGGGCGACGTTCAGTTCTTCATTGAGGGCAATCGCGTCAATGTGACCGCACCTGTCACCAACCCACGCGAAAAACTGGCGATGGAGGGTGCGCTCACTACAGTGTTTGATACCGGCTTTGAAGTTAGCAGCGATTTGGACGTTGCTGCTACCCGTCTCCAGCCACCGATATTACGCGCGGCATCAACCGGGAATGTGTTGGAGCTGAGTGGCCGATTGCCTGAGCAATACCGTCAATCAGACAAGCTTGACCGTCTGAAGGTTGCCATGGGCGCTGGCTTTGTCGATAACGCAATTAGCTACGCAGATGACGTCGATGATTCGGCGCTGATTGATTTCGTCACGCGTCAGCTGGTGCCCTTAACCGATTACGGCGAAAACCCTTCCATTGATGTTCATGATGGCAAGCTGCGGATTACCGTGTCGAGCAGTCAACCCGATGCTGCTCAGCGTTTACAAGCCTGGCTCGCGTCGAGTGACTTGGATGCTTCCGCCTATGAAGTGATCGTCGACAACGGCGTAAACAACGGTGAGGCTGCAGCCAGTGAGCCGGCTGCGACTCAGCCCGTTGATCAACCCGCTGCTCAGGCTGCGGTGACCCCAGATCTGATGCCGATTGACCAAACACCGCGTTTATTGGAAGTGACGTTTGCGTACAACTCCTTTGAGCTCTACCCTGCGAGTCTGACTGCTTTGGACAGGCTTGTAGAACGCCTGTCAGGTGAGCCAAGCTTAGCACTCGTGATTGAGGGGCACACGGATTCCACCGGCACACCAGAGGTGAATCTCTACGTCAGCCAGCAGCGTGCGGATGCGGTGCGAAAATACCTGATGGACTCCGGCATAGAAGGTGATCGCTTGGTTGCGGTAGGGTTCGGAGATACACGGCCGATTTCCAGCAACAGCACTCGCGTAGGTCGCTCAAAGAACCGTCGAATTGAAATTCGGCAAGGGGAGAATTCATGAATGATCTCTATACCCATCCGCTGTTTGTGGTGCCGGTGGCGGCACTGCTGGGTGCGATTATCGGCTGGTCTACGCGACGGATTATGGCGTTGCGCCAAGTTCAGCACGTACAGGATGAAATGAAGAGCAAGTTGCGAGGGCGTGACCGCTACATCGCAGAACTCAAAGACGAACTGCAAGAAGCCGAAGAAGACATCGAGCTGCAAAGCTCCGCGCTTGAAAAAACCCTCGAAGAGCAGGGTAGCGAAGCGGAAGAGCAGCGGGCGCTTGCCGAGGAGTACCAGGTGCGCATGCGTGCCGCAGAAGGCAAGCTCATGAAGATCCAGCGCAATTATTTGGTCTTTAAGACTCATAAAGAGCGTGAGATTGAGCAGCTGCAAACCAGTTTGCAAAAGGTATTGCCACTGCGCCGAGAGTTGCAATCACGCATCGAAGAAATGGAGCGCAACGAGCCCGAGGTGGATATGGATGCCACCTTAGAACTGGACAGCGAGATGCGGGACGAGCAGAACCCCTTTATTTTGCGCAATGCTTTGGTCAGTGAAAAACGCAAGGTTGAACAGCTCAGCACGGTCAAGAAAGAACTGAGTGATACGTACTTTCGGTTTGCAGAAGAAAAGCAGCAGTGGAGCCAGGAGCGGGCATCGCTCGAACAGCGACTTACCAAGCTTGAAGCCGTTATCATTGACCGAGACCCCTCTTCACGAGAAGCCTAATCCGGCTGCGTGCCCAATCACCGCGCGCGTTGAGCGCGTTTGTGTGCCGTTGCGCGCTGTAGTATAACGTGCGCTGTTCCTTCACGCGCTCTGAGGTTTTTCACCATGGCAAAACACGTTGCTTTTATCGGTTTGGGCGTCATGGGCTATCCCATGGCAGGCTATCTCGCGCGCGCTGGTCACACCGTGCGGGTTTACAATCGCACCTTTGCCAAGGCTGAAAAGTGGGTGGCTGAATACGGTGGTACCGCCCATGAGACCCCTGCAGACGCAGCCTCTGCAGCAGATGTGGTGATGGCGTGTGTTGGCAATGATGATGATTTGCGCAGTGTCACCCTAGGGCAACAAGGCGCCTTCTCAACCATGCGCCAGGGTAGTGTTTTTATTGACCATACCACGGCGTCTGCCAATATAGCGCGCGAACTCTATGATATCGCCAAAGAGCAGGGGTTTGAGTTTTTGGATGCCCCCGTGTCTGGCGGTCAGGCCGGTGCCGAAAACGGCCAATTAAGTGTGATGGCTGGTGGGGACGAAGCTGTCTTTTCAGCGGTAGAGCCGGTGATCAGCGCCTATGCCCGCTCGGTTTTGTTAATGGGCGGCTGCGGTGCAGGGCAGATGACCAAGATGGTGAATCAGATCTGCATAGCAGGCTTGATCCAAGGCTTGGCCGAAGGTATGCATTTCGCGCAAAAGGCAGGCCTGGACCCTAAGCATGTGGTTGGTGCGATATCTAAGGGAGCGGCGCAATCCTGGCAAATGGAAAATCGCTACGAGACCATGGCTGATAATCACTACGACTTTGGGTTTGCCGTGGACTGGATACGCAAAGATCTGGATATCGCTCTGGCGGAAGCGCGGCGCAACGGGGCCACGTTGCCGGTGACGGCGTTGGTGGATCAATTCTACGCTGATGTTCAAGCGATGGGCGGTGGCCGCTGGGATACCTCAAGCCTGTTGGCGCGATTGCAAAAACACGCTGATTAACAACGCTTGGCGTGCTAGACGCGTGCTGGGTTTTTCCGTTTTTGGGGCTTGTGCTTTCGCGCTGGGCGTGCAAAAGATTTGGTTTGATTCATCGCCTTTGGCAAGCCGCGTTTTGGGTTGCGCCCGCGCTGCGTAGATTTGGGTTGCCAGGTCGGGACGAGGTGCTTTTCGCCGTTGCCAATGAGATGGGCTTTCCCCATGGCCTTGAGTGCTTCGCGCAGTAGCGGCCAGTTGCTCGGGTCATGGTAGCGCAGCAATGCCTTATGCAGACGTCGTTGTTGCGGCGTCTTCACCGAGGCAACATCCTCAGATGTTTTCGTCACCTTGCGTAAGGGGTTTTTCCCGGTGTGGTACATCGCCGAGGCGATGGCCAGTGGGGTGGGTAAAAATGCTTGTACCTGATCCAGCCGAAAGTTATGCCGCTTGAGCCATAGGGCCAGTTGCAGCATGTCTTCATCCGTGGTGCCGGGGTGCGCTGAGATAAAATACGGGATGAGATATTGCTCTTTTCCCGCCTCTTTTGAGCACTTTTCAAACAGCGCCCGGAATCGTTCATAGGTGCCCATGCCGGGCTTCATCATTTTTGATAAAGGGCCTGATTCGGTGTGTTCCGGCGCGATTTTCAGGTAGCCGCCCACGTGGTGGGTAACGAGTTCTTTCACATACTCCGGGTCTTCAACGGCGATGTCATAACGCAAGCCGGAGGCAATAAATACCCGTTTAATCCCGCTGATATTGCGCACACGCCGATACAGCTTTGTCAGGTCTGCGTGACTGGTATTGAGGTTTGAGCAAATCCCTGGATACACACAGCTGAGCCTCCGACAGGACGATTCAATCTTCGGGTCTTTGCACTTGAGGCGGTACATATTGGCGGTCGGGCCGCCTAGGTCTGAGATATTGCCGGTAAACCCCGGGACTGTGTCACGGATGGTTTCGACCTCCCGCACGATCGACTCTTCGGAGCGGCTTTGGATAATGCGCCCCTCATGCTCGGTGATGGAGCAGAACGTACAGCCACCAAAGCACCCGCGCATGATGTTGACCGAGAAACGAATCATCTCCCAGGCAGGATTCTTGGCATTGCCATAGCTCGGGTGTGGCTGGCGTGTGTATGGTAGCTCGTAGAGTTTATCCAGTTCGCCCGCTTCCAGCGGCACCGGCGGAGGATTCAGCCACACATTGCGCTTGCCATGCTGTTGCACCAGCGCCCGCGCGTTGCCCGGGTTGGTTTCCAGGTGGAAGACACGGGACGCGTGCGCATAGAGGGCTTTGTTGGATTTCACCTGCTCAAACGAAGGCAGCCGTATGACGGTGCGATCGCGGTCAGGCGTCATCCGTCTGACATGCATGCGCACAACCTTACCTGCGCCGGTATTCTCGCCCACGCAAGGTCGCTCGGTTTCCATCGCGTAGGGATTGACTGGGCGTTTGGCGAGTGAGCCCGGGGTGTCCAGTTTGGTGGAGTCGAGCACGGTCCAGCCTTCTGCAACACCTTCGCGCAAAAAACCACTGCCGCGAATATCCTGGATATCGTGGATCGCCTCGCCGCGTGCTAGGCGATGCGCCAGTTCTACAATACCGCGCTCTGCGTTGCCAAAGAACAAGAGATCCGCTTCGGTTTCACACACAATGGAGCGATGAACGTCCTCGCTCCAGTAGTCGTAATGCGCGATGCGGCGCAGGCTGGCCTCAATACCGCCAATAACCAGCGGCACATCTGCCCAGTGCTCGCGCAGCTTTTTACAATACACGGAGACCGCCCGATCCGGGCGTTTGCCCGATTTGGCGTCGGGCGTGTAGGCGTCGTCTGAGCGGCGTTTTCGATCCGAGGTGTAGTGATTGACCATCGAATCCATATTGCCG
>DOIU01000056.1 GCA_003511825.1 Gammaproteobacteria bacterium
CACGAATACGGGTCATCATTTTTAAAAACTAGCCTGGTAGGTTTTCTGTTAACACGCCCAGGGCGCTGGGGATTCATTGACAGCTTTACCCGACAAACGATCATATACCGCCGCCACCAAAGCCATGATCAGCGACCCGGTTGGTGCTGTTAGCGCGCCACCTTAAACCTGATCTGTGGGTGTTTTCCGTTACCGCTCCGTTATTCATCACGCCTGAACGCGACAAAACGTCATCTCTGCTGGAAACAAGCGGCCGGTTGGCGGCAGACTGAACCTGAGGATATTGAGACAGCCGTCAACGCGCGCAATCTTAGGCGCGTCGCGCCGATTCGGCGTTACCCCTGCCTCATCAACGATGACATCAGATGACGATGAGCAGGACGTTTGGTCGGGTTTTCAGAAGTCGCCATGGCGAGGCGCTGAAGCCGTTATCGCGATGTCGATAGACCGTCAGTCATCCACCTCGAGCTGCAATGTATCTTCGATATGGATCTCAAGCTCAGCCAGTTGAATGTCGTTGAGACCCAGCAAGTGCGCTTCCTGACTGGCAGCGGGCATGGCATCCACGCGCTCGCGTACACCAAACCCCATGCTATCGGCCACCAGGTTCATCAAGCGGACCGTCGCTAACAAGGGCTGGTAGTCTGGTGGGTCGGATAAATGGTTATCGCGCACAGCCACGCCGTAAGGCTCCGGCAGATTCCAGGTCGACACCAAGGCATAGCCGCTTTCGTTGGGCAAGGTGCTGTCGAGGATTTCAAAAATCGCGGCGTCAGAAAACGCAGCCCCCGCGTCGCCCTCAGATTGGATTTGCTCAATCACTTTGAGCACAATCAGTTTGCCAATGTCGTGCAGCAAGCCGGAGAGAAAGGCCACGCTGGCATCACTGGCGTAGCCGCTATTGAGTGCAATCCATTTACAGCCCACTGCGCACACAAAGGAGTGTTTCCACAGCTTCTGCATTAACGTCATGATCTGTTGGTTGTCGCTGTGATAGGCATTTTTCTGCGACGCGAGCATAGCGATACTCGCCACCTGCTCCGCACCGAGCCGCAGTATCGCGCGCTTAATGGTCTTGATGTCCTTCATGCCCTTATAAAACGCCGAATTGGCCATCCGCAAAATCTGGCCGGCAAGGGCGGGATCTTCCAGAATCAATGCCTCGATGTCTTCAATCGTCGTGTCTTCATCGCCCAGCACATTCTGCAGTTTTAAGGCGACTTCATTGAATACGGGTAACTCGAACGCTTTGCAGGCGATGGCCTCCGAAACCAATTGCTGCAATGACGTGGATGAATGTTGAGCGTGTTGTGCTTGCATTATCGGGTTCCTGTCAAACGCTTGATTTCATCAATAGGGCGAGGTTTTTCGATACGTGGCAAATGCCGTAAAACCTCTGACAAGGTGGTTTCTCCCCGCACGGCTTTGAGCAATCCATCTTCCAACAACGTGGTCATTTCTGAAGACTCAAAACTGACGCGACGGATTTCATAGGAGGAGCGATTCTGTAAGATGGCGTCCTTCACATCCTCATTGAGCACGAGCAATTCGTACACTCCGAGCCTGCCTTTATAGCCGGTAAAGCGGCAATGGTCACAGCCCTGCCCAAGCATAAACTGCGCATCGCCCAGATCACTCAAGTTGTAGCCAAGCCGCTTCAGCTCGTTGGCACTGGGTTGGTAGGGTTCTGCACAATGCGGACACACGCGCCGCAACAGACGCTGCGCCAATACCGACACGACCGTGGACGAAATCAAGAAAGTCTCGATGTTCATGTTCATCAAGCGCAGCAAACTACCGATGGTATCCTCGGTATGGAACGTCGTGAGCACCTTGTGCCCGGTGAGCGCGGCTTGTATTGCGGCATCCGCAGAAAAGTTATCGCGTATCTCACCCAGGACGATCACATCCGGGTCCTGACGCACCATATAGGGCAAGGTATTGTTGTAAGTGAGATCAATCTTGGGATTGAGAGAACATTGAGCGATGCCCTCCACCAGGTACTCCACAGGATCTTCCGCAGTGATGATGCTGCGCTCAATGCTATTGAGGTAATTAATACAACTGTACAACGTCGTCGTCTTACCTGACCCAGTGGGTCCAGTGATCAGAATAATACCACTGGGGGTATCCAGCACGTCATGGTAGAAATTGTCGAGCGCCCGAGGCGGCAAACCCAGCTCCTCAACGTCGAGCATTTCTACTTTACTGCTCAACACCCGGAGGACGATTTTTTCACCGTAAATCGTGACGTAAAAAGACGCACGCAAATCCACCGGTTGCCCGGTTGACGGGTCCTCAAAGACAATCCGCCCATCCTGGTGCCGCCGTTTTTCCGTGATATCCGCGCCCGCCAGAATTTTAAATCGGCTGATCAAGGGATCGACCAACTCTGACTCAATCACCTTGTGAGGGATCATCACACCATCACACCGAAAGCGAATGCGAAGGTGCTCGGCCATGGGTTCGATATGAACATCGCTGGCACTCGCGACCAGGGCCTCTGCCAGAATCTGGTCTGCCATGCGCACTGCTTCGGAGCCGCCGACCTGAGACTTGGCCTCTTTCAGGCGTTGCAGTGATTTTTCGAACGCGTTGGCCGCCTCTTCGATGGACTTGCGCCGACACAACGCAAACACGGTTTTACTGCCAAAGACCTGGCGCGCGCGCTGACGAACGATGTCGCTATTGGGAGCTGGCGTGGCGACCACCCCTTTACCGCGATGCACGCCCACGGGCACGACATTGTACTCTCGACACCATTGCGGATTGATGTTGCGTAACATCTGCGCATCAATCTTGGAGAAGTCCGGTTCCACGCGCACAACGCCGAGCTGCACGGCCAACACATCCAACAACTTGTCTTCAGATAAGAAGTGGTTTTCCACCAACACGGTGCCCAGCTGCTTTTTCACCGGGCTGTCTCGCTGAATGCTCAGCGCACTGCGCAACTGTGTCTCTTGTAAATACCCCAGTTCGACCAGCAATTCCCCCAGGCGCAGCTTTTCCGGCACCTTGCGCAAGGCCTTGAGCAAGGTGGCTCTGTCAATATACGACAACTCTTGGAGGACAACAGCGAGGGATTTGCTCTGCGACAGTTTACTCTGCACGCGGCGGGCATGACGCAACTGCTGCTGCGTGACACAGTTGTCGGCCACCAGCACCTTGCCCAACGCGTCTTCAAACGCACGCGTGGCGTTGGGGTCATCGACTGAGGACTGAGCCGTCTGTTCGTCAGCCTTATCGTTTGGGAGTGTGGGTGCGACCATATCCGTGCGCCCTTACCTCTCGTGTCTGCGTATGGACTGAACTCGCGTCAACCGTGACGCTGTTCACAGGCGCGGGCACACACCGTTTAATGGAGTCCACACGTAAGTTAGCGAATACCCAGCTCTTGGAGCGACGCATCCGCCCAGCGCATCGCCTCTAAATGCAGATCTGAAATGGCGTACTCATCAAGATCGCCAAAACTGAGCCCAGCCGCAAAGCCAAACTCCAGATCCATCGCACAGCGCAAGGCATTGCCTTTATCACCCGTATGGTTGATGAGCGCTTCGCGCATTTCAGGTGTGGTTGAGATCTGACCCAGCACCTCGTCCAAGGGCGTATCCATCAATGAATCCAAAATAGAGAACAAACCCACGGTAAAGAAGGCGTCCTCCCCTTCAATCCCCGACGTGCGCGCCAGTAGCTCACAGAGCTTCGCCCGTACCAAGGCCATGGTCATCAATTCATCCGGCTTATCGTCAACGCTTGCCATGACAAACAGCGTCACCCAGCTCTTAATCGTGTCGCGACCGAGATACACAATCGCTTCACGCACAGAATCCACCGTGCGATTCAAGCCACTGGCTGGAGAGTTGACGTAGTTTAAGGACTTCACGCTGATCGCCACGTCTTTGCTGATCAGGTCTGACAGCTCTTCGATTTCAGTGGCGGGGTTGTTGATTTTGGCCAACATCTGCAACAAGCCCAGCTTGTTGGAGGCGATGCGTTTGCCGGAGATGACTTTCGGTTTGGCGAAGAAATAACCTTGGTAATAATCCACCCCGAGCGATTTCAGGGTTTCAAACTCGTCCGCGGTTTCGACCTTCTCCGCCAGGATGTGGCAGCCGTATTGACGCAGCTTGCTGATTTCATCGGCCCAACGCTCTGGGTCAATCTGTGTGATATCCAGTTTGATGACATCAATCGAGGGCAGCACCTGATCGTATTCCGCGCTGTAAATAAAATCATCCAACGCAATCGTAAAACCGCGCTCAGCGAGGTTTTTAATGCCGGCAATACTGGTCTCATCAATCGTGACCGTCTCTAGCACCTCAAGTACCACCTGCTCGGGGTGCATAGGCAGCAAATCGGGATGGGCGATGAATTTGTAGGGGATATTCACAAACGCAAGCCGGTCACCCACAATATTATCCAGACCAATCTCGGTAAACGCCGTGATGATCACCTGGGCCGTTGCGGAATCGTCGTCAATATTGCCGGGATTGAAATTCTTCTGACCGGTGCGAAACAGCAGCTCGTAGGCGTAGAGTTTAAGATTGCGGTCGAGAATCGGCTGCCTGCCGATAAAAAATTCTGCCATGTCAGGATAGTCCATTATTCCAGTCTGCACGCTTGTCTATCGGCGGCCCTCTGGCTCTACTGAAGCGCTCAATACCGGCCCTATTCATTTGAATCAGCGACTCACGGTAACTGTATTGACACGTCAGTAAAACTCTCAAGTCAGAGCGGTAAACTGCCGCTACGCTTTCAAGAAATGGACTTTACACACTCTGGTAGATTTTTAATGGACGATAAACTACTCACACTCTTGCGTGGCTGCACCAATCTGCCGAGCCCTCCGGCGGTAGCGACACGCATTATTGAGCTCAGCTCCTGCCACACCTCCACACTCGGTGATGTCGCCGACGCCGTAGGCATTGATCCGGCACTCAGCGCCAAACTGTTGCGCATGGCGAATTCCCCGCTGTACGCGCGACAACGCAAAATTGAGAACTTGCGCCAGGCAATCACGCTGTTTGGGATCGAAGGCACATTAAATATCGCCCTGAGCTTTTCTCTCACCAAGTCCAGCGAAAATAACTCGGCTTCCGGGCTGGACTACAACATGTATTGGAAGCGTTCCCTGGCGTCGGCTCTGTTGTGCCAAGAATTCGGCCAACGCATCAGCAACGAGTCGAAGGACAGCTTATTCCTGATCGGGCTGCTGCAGGATATCGGGATTATCGCGCTCGACAAGGCTGTTCCCACGCTTTACAGCAATCTGGACGAAAACCAAACCAGTCACGCGATCTTTTGCGAACAGGAAGTTGAAGTGCTGGGCGCGGATCACAGCAAGGTCGGCGCATGGCTGCTGAGCGAATGGCATATCCCAGAAGCGATCTTGAACCCCATTTCCAACAGTCATCTGCCGCTGAATGAAGACACGCGCAATGACGTGGATGACACCTCCCGTTGCGTCGCCGCCGCTTGCCTGATGGCAGACATCTTTGTCGCCGATGACATCGAGAGCGCGATTTTCAATGCGATCAATAATGTCGAGAAAATCGTCAAACTCGAGCGTGCCGAGTACAACGAGATTATTGCGTCTGTGTCGAGCAACTTTGCGGAGATGGCGAATATGTTTGAGATTGAGTTGGGCGATAAGCAGTTGCTCGATTCTATTCTTGACCAAGCCAAAGAAATCCTGATTTTGCGCAACCTGAGCAAAATTCGCGAAACGGAATCCCTGCAAGAAAAAACCGAAGAACTCAAGACGCAAACCCGCGAACTGGAACTCGTCAGCCGCCATGATCCATTAACAGGCTTGTATAATCGTCGACACTTCGACCAGTGCATTCGCCAGGAATTTGAAAATTCCAAGAAATACGAATGGCCGCTCGGCTTGATTTTTATCGACCTCGATCATTTCAAGCAAGTGAACGATACCCACGGACACGCCGCCGGCGACGAAATCCTCGTCCACACGGCCAAGCTGTTGCTCGACTGCATGCGCGACACCGACATCGTGTCGCGATACGGTGGCGAAGAATTCACCGTGCTGTTGCCCGGCATCGACAAAGAAGGCACCGAAATCGCCTGCGAACGCCTGGTGAACTGGTTCCGCGAAAACCCGGCACGGCTGCAAAATGGTGAAGTCATCAAACAAACCATTTCTGCGGGCGCCGCGATTTGCTTTGGCGAGAAGTTTTACCGCGACTGGTCACAGCTGATCCGCAATGCGGACGAAGCCGTGTATCACGCCAAAGAAAACGGTCGCGACCAATACTGCATCTTCGACCTGGAGCAACGCGTCACGCCCAAAATGCTGGCGAGCTAAAACCCGCAAGGGCCCGGATTCGACACCGGACCCCTACCTCTGGTATTCCGGGTGCCTCATCCGCTATATTGTTCGGCTGATTGACAAGAACACCCGACTCCTATGGCCCCCTCAAACCCAGGAAGCCGACTCAAAAACTGCGGTTTTTTACTGGTTGAGCATTTTTCCCTGATTGCCTTTGCAGCGGCAGTAGAACCCCTGCGCGTGGCCAACCGTCTCCTCGGCGAAAACTACTACGCCTGGCAAACCCTCTCTCTTGATGGCCATCCCGTCAATGCCAGTAACGGCATTGCCGTGGCTGGTGTGGAAGCTTCGCAAGCGGGCCCGTTCGATACGGTATTCGTCTGCGGCGGCTTGCATGCGCAGGCAGCAAGCTTGACCGCACTGACACAGTATTTACAGCAATTGGACAGCATAGACACCCAGCTCGGATCACTCTCAAGTGGTGCCTACCTGCTCGCACAAGCGGGGCTGTTGGACGACTATCGCGCCAGCATTCACTGGGAGCATCTGACCAGCGCCCGCGAGCAATTCCCTCGCGTGCATTTTTCTTCAGACTTGTTTGAACGTGACGGCAACCGCGTGACCTGCAGCGGCGGCACCGCGCCGATCGATATGATGCTCACGCTGATCAGTGAAGATCACGGTATGGCACTGAGCTGCCAGATCTGTGAATCCCTGATTTGCGAGCGCATGCGCAGCGAGCGCGACCGGCAACGGACACCCTTGCGCATGCACCTCGGCACCAGCCAACCCAAACTGACCGAGGCCGTCACGCTGATGGAAGCCAATCTCGAAGAGCCCATCAGCTTGGATGAACTCTCGGGCTATGTGGGCATCTCTCGACGCCAACTCGAACGACTGTTCCGCAAACACCTGGACTGCGTGCCGATGCGTTACTACCTGGAGTTGCGCCTGAACCGCGCGCGCCATTTGCTGCTCCACACCGACAAAGCTATTATCGACGTGGCCAAGGCTTGTGGCTTTGTCTCGTCGCCACACTTCAGCAAATGCTACCGAGATTACTTCGGCTTGCCGCCGCGCGACGAACGACGCCGACACCTCAGTGCGCGCGATCAGGCCGCCAATGCCCCTGCCGTTCGTGCCTGATTCACCGCCAACACGTATCATCGCCCTATGGACCCAGCTGACTCACTCACACTTCGCGACAAAGGCATCAGCATCCAGGCCATTCGCGCCCAAGGCGCGGGTGGGCAGCATGTGAATAAGGTCTCCAGTGCCATACACCTGCGCTTTGACATCCGCGCCTCCGGTCTGTCGGCCGCGCTCAAGCAGCGGTTGCTCGCGCGCCAGGACCAACGCATTTCCGCCGATGGCATTATTGTCCTCAAAGCGCAGCGTTTTCGTCGCCGCGAACAAAATCTCGACGACGCACTCGTGCGCTTGCGCCAGATCATTCGCGAAGCCAGCCACGTGCGCACGAAACGCATTGCCACGCGACCCAGCATGACTCAGAAAAAACGCCGTCTAACCGCCAAACGGCAACAGGCCAACAAAAAAGCCCAGCGCGGCAAACCGCGTTTGGACGACTGACACAGCCTCTTACGCGTGGTCAGGGTTGCAGCTTCGGTGTAGACTGTCTCTGCACACACAGACTCCAATACGCTATCTATGAAGATAAATACGCCCTATCTGCTATTTTTGGGAGACGCCCCAGACCCACTCGCCGCCAAGGTGGCGCAGGGTATCTGTGACTGGCGTCCTGAATTTGCCCTCGGCCAGTATCGACTGCCCGGTTGTCAGGCCGATATGGTCCTGCCGGATATGAGCCCGAAAGAAGCCTATGCCGCCGGCGCCCGCACCGCCGTGGTCGGTGTGGCCAATCGCGGCGGTATCATCAGCGAGGACTGGCAAGCGTTTTTACAAGAGGCCCTGAACAGCGGCCTCGATCTGGCTGCCGGCTTGCACCAGCGACTCGCCGACATCCCGGTGCTACAAGAAACCGCCAACGCCCTCGGGCGCAGCTTGTTTGATGTGCGCCACCCAAGCCAAACCTTCGACGTCGGCAATGGCAAAAAACGCCGCGGAAAACGTCTGTTGCCGGTGGGCAGCGATTGCTCCTGCGGCAAGATGTACACAACCTTGGCACTCGAAAAAGCCATGCGTGAGCGCGGCATGAACGCCGACTTTCGCGCCACCGGGCAGACCGGCATTCTGATTACCGGCGATGGGGTTTCCGTGGATGCAGTGGTTGCCGACTTTATTTCGGGCGCGGTCGAGGCGCTCTCGCCCGACAACGCTGACGACCACTGGGATCTCATAGAAGGCCAGGGCTCGCTGTATCACCCCTCGTTTGCTGGCGTCACCGCCGGCTTGATTCACGGCGCGCAAGCCGACGCGTTGGTCCTCTGCCATGAGCCGACGCGCACCCATATGCGCGGTTTGCCGCACTATCCCATCCCGCCGCTGGCATCCGTCATGACACTGTCCTTATCGATGGCACAGTTGACCAACCCGGCCGCGCGCTTCTGTGGCATATCGCTGAACACCTCACAGTTGGATGCCGACGCGGCTGAACGCCATGTCCGCACGCTGGAGGATGAGTTCTCACTGCCCTGCGTGGACCCGGTCCGCCACGGCGTGGGACGGCTGATTGACGCCCTGGACGACGGATGCAGCTGACCCTCAGCACGCGCAGCTTCCCGATTGCGGGGACATTCACGATCTCACGCGGCAGTAAAACACAAGCCGATGTGGTGGAGGTCACGCTGAGCGATGGCCAGCACCAGGGGCGTGGGGAATGCGTCCCCTATGCGCGCTACGGCGAATCGATGGCAAGCGTGACAGAACAAATCGCCTCACAGCGCGACGCCTTGGCCAATGGCCTGGATCGCGAGGCCCTGCAATCGGCACTGCCGGCCGGCGCGGCGCGTAACGCGTTGGATTGCGCCTTGTGGGACTTGGCCGCCAAGCAGTGCGGGCAACGGATCTGGGAAATGACCGAGACGCCCCCGATTACCGGTTGTACCACAGCCTATACCCTCTCGCTCGACACTCCGGCCGCCATGCACGAGAACGCACGCGCGCAAGCACACCTGCCCCTGCTGAAACTCAAGCTCAGCGGCCCCGACGACCTTGATCGCGTCCGCGCCGTGCGCGACGGTGCACCCGCATCACGGATTATTCTTGACGCGAACGAAGGTTGGACAGCGGCCGACTACACCGCGATGGTCTCCGACCTCACCGACCTCGGCGTGGAGATGATTGAACAGCCGCTGCCGGCGGATGATGACGAGGCCCTGGCGAACCTGCCGCACCCCATTCCGTTGTGCGCCGATGAATCCTGCCACGACACGGCATCGCTCTCTCACATCATTGGCCGCTATGAGATGGTCAACATCAAGCTCGACAAAACCGGCGGCCTCACCGAAGCGCTGCGCCTCGCGACACAAGCACGTGCGGCCGGACTCACCATCATGGTGGGCTGCATGGTTTCCTCGTCGCTATCGATGGCGCCGGCCATGGTACTGGCGCAGACCGCCGACGTGGTTGACCTTGACGGCCCCTTGATACTCGCGCAGGATCGCTGCAACGCCATCCACTTTGATCACGCACATATGCAGCCCCCCAGTGCCGCACTCTGGGGATAGCGACGTGTCACGATCACCTACCAAGCAGAACTGACCCATGAGCCGAATTGTTTATGTTAACGGCGAATATCTTGCCGAAGAAGACGCCAAAATCTCCGTGTTTGACCGCGGATTCTTGTTCGCCGACGGCGTCTATGAAGTCACGTCGGTGCTCCATGGCCGGCTGATCGACAACCCCAACCACGTGCGCCGACTGCATCGCTCGCTCGATGAACTCGGCATGCCCGCGCCCATCAGCGATGCCGCGCTGATTGATGCCCAGCGCACACTGGTCACGCGCAACGGGCTCGAAGAAGGCATTGTGTATCTGCAAGTCACGCGCGGTGCGGCCGACCGTGAGTTCGCGTGGCCGCACACATCCATCCCCTCGCTGGTGATGTTTACCCAAGCGAAAACCCTGCTCGACAGCCCACAGGCGAAAACGGGCATCCGTGTGGCCACCTGCGAGGACATCCGCTGGCATCGCCGAGATATCAAAACGGTCGGCCTGTTAGCCGCCTGCATGGCCAAGATGG
>DOIU01000057.1 GCA_003511825.1 Gammaproteobacteria bacterium
CTTGAGAGGCATAATGCAACATGGGTCTTTCGAACAAGGGCTTTAGCCACCAGACCACCAGGGCAGCCCAATCAGCATCGAGCAGCAGAAAAAGCAACACAAAAACCGGCACAGCCTGCATAAACCACAGCGAAAACAGCGTGAAGCCCCAGCGTCTGACCATCAGAATCGATAAGTCAAAAACCTGCCAGGCACTGCGCTCACGCGGCTCGAAATCGAGGTTGCTAAGTTCCATACACGCATCCACGAACCAAGCGATAGAGGACAAAGCCCCACAAGGCCGAACCGACGATGTACTTAATCGTGGCATCGATTTCGCGCGGTGACCAAAAGGCTTCTATGCCTGCCGCAACGACCAGCATGACAAAAGCCCCGGCAATCAGCGGCATTGCAGATTTGCCGGCGCGCTGAAACGCACTGAAGCGGGTCAAGTGCCCCGGCCTCAGCAACGCATAGCCCAGACGGCAGCCGGCCGCGCCGGCGATCACCAGCGCGGTCAGCTCGAATGATCCGTGCCCAATCACAAAGGAAAAGAACGGCTCCGAATAGCCTTGCATCACAATGTAGGCGCTGATCATGCCGAAATAAACGCCGTTAAAAATCAAGTAGAACAGCGCTCCTGCGCAAAACAGCACCCCGCCGGCAAACATCTGAAAGGCAATACTGATGTTGTTGTAGATATAGATGCCAAACATCAAGATATCGTCGGACCGATCACGCATGCCATCCTGGACAGGCCCCGCCGGATTGTACATATCGCCGATATCTTCAAGGGTGCTGGGATCGAAGACAACATCGACAGTGGCAGGTACATAGTAGGCGAGCAAGTAGCTCAACAAACCGATGCCAAAAAATGCGGCTATTGCAAAGCCGATAAAATAGCGATTGTCATGCAGTGCCAGAGGAAACTCGCGGCGAACAAGCCCGGCCAGGCGCACTAACGCTGCGCGCTTGTCTCGGTAAAACACCGCTTGCCCCCGAGTGACGAGATCGTTCAGGCGATTGACCAGCATGGGGCTGTAATTCCGCGCTCGCGCTTTACCGAGATCGGCGCAGATCTCCCGAAACAGTGCGCCAAAACTGCCTTTGAACGCATCACCTGCATGCAGCTGTTGCTCGAACTCCCGCCAAACAGGCTCCCGATGGTTGATAAACGTGTCCTGTTTCAACGTCGTTATCCCGCGTAGTACCTGGCCATTTGACGCAGCCGTTCTACGGCTTCTTGGTCGCGAACCTGTAAGACGTCTGCCAAGTGATTAGACAACTCCTGACGGCGGCTGTCAGATAACCTCGGGGAACGCTCAGCGAATCGCATGACCTGCGATTGCTCATCTGTCGTTAGCGGCAAACGCAGTTGGTAGGGCTTCTCGGTGTTGTCAGTTAAAAACGGCACATGTTGGCTTTGGTAAACCACCCGTGTACCTGCGGCTCGGTCTCCCAGTCGCTTGAAGTCACGTCCCAGCACCATACTGCATAGCCCCAGAAAGTAGCCGAATGGCAGGACATCTGCTCCACGCAGCAAATTGCGCAGAATGATCGCGGAAAACCCCGCAGGCAGACCGCTGTCTTGAACCACCCGGATTCCGAGCCGCTTCTTGCCAGGCGTCTGACCATCGCGCAGTTCAAAAACAATATAATACAACCACGACACAAAAAAATAGATCACCAGCAGCAACCCGGTACCGCTCGATCCCAATGCCACCAGCCCGGTGAAACTGATGGCCATGACAACAAAGCGGATGAGGTAGTCGATCAGATAGGCGGCCGCACGAACGGCGATACCTGCAGGCACCAGGTCGACGGAGACGCCCTCGGGCAACTGCACGGAAACCACATTATCGAGTACTGTTTCCAACCGGCACTCCCGAGTAGCGCGTGTGGCAATTCAAGCCGTTAGTGATGATATGCCCTTTATAGTAGTTCATATCTGAGGATATCCAAGCCTGGCCACTGGCGTGTTGGCCAGGCCGACGTTTACGCAGACTGTGACTTTTTCTCAGTACTCGTTCTCGAGATCGTCGACGATCTCGGGCGGTACACGTTGTCGCCACTTGTCGTAGGGATGGTGAGCGTCATCGTCGTTCTCCGGATCAAACACAGCGACAAAACGCATTGTGTCGGCATCACGTGCAAAATAGACTTCAGTGCCATAATCAGCCATGAGTGAACCGTAAAATTCAACATTCTTGGCCTGTTTAACGATAGCGTATCCGAACGTGTGCCAATCGTTACCGATGACCGTGAAAAAACAGAAGTCTCCGGATTGCCAGACCTCTTCGATGTGGAGCTGATCAGGGTCGAGTACGACCGAGACCCCCATGTCTTCGAGCACAGTTAAGGGGTCGTTCTGCGCGACCGAAAGCGCAGGGGTGCTACTGCAGCTGAGTGACAGTGCCAGAGTCCCCATGAATTCGAACATAGTCTGTGCCGCGTTTTGTCTACCCTGATGTTAACGGCGAACTTTCACTAAAATAAACGCGGATCAAGGCAACTGGCTCAGCAGGTTTTGAAACGACGGAACGTCGAACCCTTGCCGCCAAATCAGCGTTGTCTCAACGCGACCGGCCGGCAGCGTCACTAGCGTCTCTGGGACAGCAGCTAATGCCAGCACACTGCGCGGGAGGAGCGTTGTGCAAGACCCTGCGGCGACACACGCGACCATCGCATGGTATGAAGCCATTTCCATGATCTTCCACTCGGTTTTATTGGAGACGCTGAGCAAGGTCTCCGCAATACCGCGGTAGGTACAACCGCGCGGAAAGGCGGCCAACGCGCGTGTACGCAAATCGCTGATGCGCGTGCAGCCGGCCTCATTGGCAGGTAGCAAAAGACACAACTCTTCATGCCAAATCACGCGGGAGCATAAGCCCATCTCTCCCAACGACGATAAATCATTGGCTGCCTTGGGAAGCGCAACAAAAGCACAGTCGAGCAGGCCCGAACGCACGTGTTCCATCAACTGACGTGAGGGTGCAGTGATCAGGTCGAGTCGTGTCTCCGGAAACCGGACATGATAATTCGCCAACACGGCGGGTAATCGACTGGCGGCGGTACTTTCCATACTGCCCATGCGCAATGCTCCACCGTCAGCGCCGCCGGATACGACGTGTCTGGCTTCTTCCTCCAGCGCCAATAGCCGCTTCGCATAGTCCAGAAAGCGATCGCCCGCTGTTGATAAGGCCATGCGCTTGCCGGTGCGAACAAACAGCTCTGCGCCCATTTCGGCCTCCAATCGTTGAATACGGGTGGTGACATTAGAGGGCGCTCGGGCCAGGCGCACTGCGGCTTGGGTGACACTGAGCTCGCTGGCGACTGCGCAAAAAATCTTGAGAGACTCTGAATCCATATTTTTATTGAGAGAATGATTTGATTGATTTATTATGAATTTGAGAATAATTGTGGCTTTTCGCGACCCACGGCGCAAGTATCGTATGACCACGTCTTCACAGTTTCTGGCACGCCTTGGCACTCGCTTGCCGATCATTCAGGCGCCCATGGCGGGCGTGTCCACACCCCGCCTGGCAGCGGAGGTCTCCAATGCCGGCGCACTCGGGTCAATCGGCATTGGCGCAAGCTCATTGACGCAAGCCTGGAACGATATACAGGCAATCCGAGCGCTGACGGATCACCCCTTCAATGTGAATGTCTTCTGCCATCAACCTGCAGATCGCAGTGCCGCACAAGAATCCGAGTGGTTACAGTTCTTATCACCCCTCTTCAACAGCTTGGGTATAAAGGCACCTGACCACCTGGAGGAGATCTACAAAAGTTTTCTCGAAGACACTGCGGTATTTGAACTGCTGCTTGAGCAGCGCCCAAACGTCGTCAGCTTTCACTTTGGTATTCCGTCTAAAGAAAAGATCAAGGCGTTGCAGGACGTTGGCGTCTACACCCTGGCTACCGCAACCAATCTCAGCGAAGCCATCGCGATTCAAGAGGCGGGTATTGATGCCCTTGTCGCTCAGGGTATAGAAGCGGGAGGACACCGAGGGGTGTTCGATCCCGAAGCGGATGATGAAAAACTCAGCACGCACGTCTTGGTGAACGTACTGACCCAACACAGCCGACTGCCGCTTATCGCTGCTGGCGGGATCATGGATGGCGCTGGCATACGTGCAGCACTCCAGGTCGGGGCCACAGCCGCGCAGATGGGTACGGCGTTTGTACTTTGCCCTGAATCCTCTGCCAACGCCGGCTACCGCGACAATCTGCGAAATCACTCACCCAACGCGTCAACGCGGTTAACAAAGGCATTATCGGGCAGACCTGCGCGCGGGCTTCTCAATGACTTTATCGCGTATTGCGAGTCATCAGATGCACCGATGCCCGCAACCTACCCTCTCGCCTACGACGCTACAAAGCAACTGAATGCTGGCGCCTCAAAACAGGGTAACCACCAGTTCGCTGCCAATTGGGCGGGGCAAGGTGTGCCACTTGCACGTGAATTACCTGCAGCCTTGCTGATTGAAAAACTGCAGAAAGAAATGGCAGACGCGCAAAAGTGACAACAAGTCATCTGCGCTAATAACCCGTTAACATTCACGCCAAATTGCAGGTTCTTGATCATCTAGTCACTTGAATACCTACCAATAACAACCCTGGCAATCAGGGTTGTTACCACGAAGGGCGGTGACATCAAACGACTAAAACGTCATTTCAACACTCAATTTAATCTGTCGCGGATCACCAAAGTAATTCTGTCGTCCGCCGCCTTGAACACGACTGTAGTAGCGTTTATCCGTGAGATTAGTGCCACTCAGGACGAAGCGGACATCCTCATTCAGTTTATACGTCGCCCCAGCGGAAAAGGTGGTAAAGCCACCCTGCTCCCAGCGAACATCGCCGAATTCTTGATAGGTTCCACTATTGTATTCTGCACCCAATGCAGCAGACCATTGATCACTCACCGCATAATTGCCCCATAATCGCAGCAACTGCTCGGGCGCATCGGTCGCGAAAGGCTTGCCTTCTGCCTCTGGATCGTCGGATTTCAACTGCTCAGTGTCTGTGTAGGTGTAGCCGATTACGAGCTCCAAGCGATCCAGCACTTGACCAGAAATTTCCGCTTCAAAACCTCGCGCACGCACCTCGCCACCTGCTATCGATGCCTCGGGATTGGCGGAGTTCTCGTCAGCCGTAAGATCGGCAATCGCGCGGTTTTTATCAGTGACTTGGAAAATAGCGAGTTGATAATTCGCCTTCCGTTGGCCGAATATCCCCTTCACGCCTAACTCGACTTGGCTACCCGTGCGCGGTTCGAGTACCTTGTCATTTTTGTCTTTGGCCGTTTGCGGCACATACGCCTTTGATGCACTGACATACACGCTGTTGTCGGTATTGAGGTCGTGGATCAAGCCAATATACGGCGTGAACTCGTTCTCCACCTCGAGCTTTTCCTCGCCGTCATCGGTCTCCCAATTGGCGAGTCGACCGCCGGAATCACCTGGGTGGCGTCGGTGATGTGTGAGGTACTCTTGAAATACAGCCCTGTCTCTTTCGTGTCTCTTTGGCTGGGGCCACGGAACTGCTGCATGGTTTCGCGCGGATCGGGGTTGCTCGCCGAGTCTGGGTTAAAGACATTGATTGGCGGATAGGCAAAGTCGATCGCATACCCGTCCGTCTTGTCATCTGCATCGCGGCTGTCGACGCCAATCAAGAGTTTGTGCTCCCGATCAAACAACGCATACGGCAGATTAAGGTGGGCGTCGACGCTGAATTCGGACAGTTCCTGATCCGTCTGCAAGGCCCAGCGTGTCACCTCACCCGTATCAGGATCAATGGGGCTGACGGTGTAATTGAGCAGGTAGGCAAAGTCCCGGTGCATATTATTCAGCGTTAGCACGGCTTCTGCGCCGCTTTGAAAACGGTGTGCTAACTCGACAAATTGGCGGCTAACATCGCTTTCTTTATAATTAAACGGAGAGCCGGTATACAGCTCACGGGAAAAATCACCGAAGCGACCATCAGCATAAGTGGGGACACCCACATAGGGTGTATCGTCTGTCTTCTCCAGGGTACTGCCGATTGATAGCGTTGTGTCCTTTGCCAAATCCCATTCGAGGGTGGCATAGAGCGTCTTTTTCTCGGACTCAAGTTCATCAACAAAGGAATCACTGTCGTCGTACGACACGGCGATGCGCCCACGTACCGAGCCATTGTTATTCAGTGCACTAGTTGCATCAATCTCTGAACGATACCCAGGCCAGGAATTGGCGGTTGCTTTGAGCGTCACCGCGCTGTCAGGCAAGGGCCGTTTTAGCACCAGATTGATAAATCCGAGCGGC
>DOIU01000165.1 GCA_003511825.1 Gammaproteobacteria bacterium
GCCCAATGTCTATCGCATGAAGCTCTTGGGTGCGGAGGTGCGGCCGGTCGAGTCTGGTTCGCGCACGCTCAAAGATGCGCTGAATGAAGCGATCCGCGATTGGGTCACCAATCTCGACAATACGTTCTACATCATTGGCACTGTTGCCGGCCCGCACCCGTATCCGAAGATGGTGCGCGATTTTCAATGCGTGATTGGGCGAGAAGTCCTGGCGCAATCAGAAACCGTGATTGGTAAGCAGCCGGATGTGCTGGTGGCCTGCGTGGGTGGGGGTTCCAATGCCATTGGCTTATTCCATCCGTATCTCAATCACGACGATGTGGCCATCTATGGCGTCGAGGCGGGTGGTGACGGGGTTGAAACTGGGCGTCATGCCGCGCCTTTGTCGGCGGGCAAGCCAGGAATCCTACACGGCAACAAGACCTACCTGATGACCGACGACAACGGTCAGATCATCGAGACCCACTCTGTCTCAGCCGGGCTCGACTATCCCGGCGTTGGCCCCGAGCACGCGTGGCTCAAGGATACTGGGCGCGTCACCTACGTCACCGTCAATGACGACGAGGCGCTGGCCGCATTCCACACCATTACGCGGATGGAAGGCATTATTCCGGCATTGGAGTCATCTCATGCGTTGGCGTATGCGGCGAAGTTGGCGCCAGGCATGCGCAAAGACGAGTCGATTGTCGTCAACCTGTCCGGTCGTGGAGATAAAGACATCAACACCGTCGCAGAACTGGAGGGGATCACGCTGTGAGCAGAATTGCAGACTGCTTTGCTGCAGCTAAAGCACAAGGAAGAAAAGTGCTTGTGCCGTATCTGATGGGTGGAGACCCGAACGAAGCGGACACGCTGCGATTGATGCATGCCATGGTCGAGGCAGGTGCCGATATCATTGAGCTCGGTTTGCCTTTTTCAGACCCCATGGCCGATGGGCCTGTCATTCAGGCAGCCTCAGAGCGGGTCCTTGAAACGCATGTTCGTCTGCCGGAGGTGTTGGGGATTGTGCAGGCGTTTCGTGAAACCAATGCGACGACGCCGATCGTCCTGATGGGGTATGCCAACCCACTGGCGATTATGGGTTTTGATACCTTTGCCGCCGAGGCCGAGCGCGCCGGTGTTGACGGTGTTATTACGGTGGATATGCCACCGGAAGAAGCCGGCGACCTCATGCCGGCCTTTGCAAAACACGGACTTGACCCCATATTCTTAATCTCTCCCACCACGCCGGCATCGCGCGTGAATGCGGTATGCGAGCAAGGCGGTGGGTTTATTTACTACGTGTCGCTGAAAGGCGTTACCGGTTCCTCCAAACTGGATACCACGGAGGTCGCCGAGCGGGTTGCCGAGATCAAACAACACAGCGATATGCCGGTTGGTGTGGGCTTTGGTATCAGCGATGCCGATGCAGCGGCCAGCGTGGCACAGGTCGCTGATGCCGTGGTCATCGGCAGCGCCATCGTGAAGCGCATTGCTGCGCAGTCGGCAGACGCCGATGCGATGGTTGCAGACGTCTCAGGCTTTGTGGCTGACATTCGGGCCGCCATGGACCAGGCTTCGACGCACTAAACCCTCAGAATGAGTTAAAAGAACATGAGTTGGCTGGAAAAATTGATGCCGTCGCGCATTCGCACGACGGGTGCAAACAAAGGCACAGTGGTGCCTGAAGGCGTTTGGGTCAAGTGTGATTCCTGCAGTACCGTCTTGTATCGTGCAGAACTGGAGCGCAACCAGTGCGTCTGCCCGAATTGCGGCGAACATATGCGCATCAGCGCCCGCAATCGTTTAAATGCATTCTTTGATGAAAACTCCACCCAAGAGATTGCCGAGCAACTGGAGCCGCTCGATCCGCTGAAATTCAAGGACTCTAAGAAATACAAAGACCGCGTCACCCAAGCGGTAAAGTCGTCCGGTGAAAAAGAAGCGTTGGTCGCGATGCACGGTACCGTCAATGGTGTGCCGATGGCGGCCGTTGCGTTTGAATTCTCGTTCATGGGCGGTTCCATGGGTTCCGTTGTGGGTGAGAAGTTTGTCCGCGCTGCTGAGCATGCGTTGGAACAGGGCACACCGCTGGTGTGCTTCTCCGCCAGCGGTGGCGCGCGCATGCAAGAAGGGATTTTGTCCTTGTTCCAAATGGCCAAGACGAGTTCCACCTTGGCTAAAATGTCTCGTGAGGGTCTGCCGTACATCTCCGTGCTCACAGACCCTACGATGGGCGGTGTATCCGCCAGCTTCGCGATGCTGGGTGATGTGATTATTGCCGAACCCAAAGCCTTGATCGGGTTTGCCGGACCCCGCGTGATTGAGCAAACAGTGCGCGAAACCTTGCCCGAAGGCTTCCAACGCGCTGAATTCCTGCTTGAGCATGGCGCTATTGATCTGATTGTTGACCGCAAGGAAATGCGTGACACCATTGCGTCTTTGGTTCAGAAGCTGATGAACGGTGCCCAAGTGATGCCTGTTCAAGCAGCGCCGGTTGACGAGATAGAGGAAGAGCAGCCAGTCGAAGTGGCAACACCTGAGCCTGAGGGTGAAACTGCAGCAGCATCTCCCGCCGAAGAGGTGGAAGCTTCATCGGAGCCAGCGGTTGTGAGTGATGTGTCTGAGGGTGATACGGGCGTGCCCGATACTGATGCAGCTACCGGTGGCGATGGTCCGGCAATGGATAACGCAGATCCAAAACCGGCCTCCTAATGCCCCAGCATACTGGTTGGCATCGGCGTGCCCATGTGCAAGGCCAGTAACGGGTCTCTGCGTTGACGGCATCATCTCCCAAGACACTTGATGCGTGGTTGCATCTGCTCGAAAAGCGTCATCCCGTTGAGATCGATCTTGGGCTGTCGCGCGTGGGTGAAGTCGCTCAACGCGCCGACTTGCATCACCCATCGCGACCACTCATCACGGTCGGCGGCACCAACGGTAAAGGCTCGGTTGTCGCGTTTTTAACCGCGATCTATGTCGCGGCCGGCTATCGCGTCGGCACGCACACGTCCCCCCATTTGCGGCGTTACAATGAGCGCATTGCGATCAATGGACAAGCGGTCGGTGATGCCCCGATTGTCGCAGCCTTTGAAGCTATTGAGCGTGCGCAAGAAAATACAAGCCTGACCTATTTTGAAGTAGGCGCTTTAGCCGCTATGCATGTGTTTCGTGCGCATGCTGTCGATGTGATGATCTTTGAAGTGGGACTCGGCGGTCGCCTCGATGCGGTCAATATTTGGGATGCCGATGTCGCTGTCATTACCACCATCGCATTGGACCACGAAGCCTGGTTGGGCAACACTCGCGAGCATATCGCGGTGGAAAAAGCCGGTATTGCGCGTGCGGGCAGGCCGGTGATCACGGGTGATCGCCATCCGCCCGACGCCTTGGAACAATCGTTGACCCAAATCGGGGCGCGATGGCGTTGTATTCAACGGGATTTCGACTATTCTCAGCAGGAAAATGGTTGGTCATTTCGCAGTGGCGATACGCGGCTGGATGACCTACCGAGGCCTGCGCTAGAGGGCGACTGGCAACGCGATAATGCGAGCGTTGCTATTGAGGCCGTGCTGTGCGCCCGTTCGCGTCTGCCTGTGTCTCGCGATGCGATGGCCAACGGCTTGCAGCGCGCCCACTTGCCCGGGCGTTTTCAACGGGGCACGGTCGGTGGACATCCCGTTATCTTGGATGTTGGGCACAATCCGGCTGCGGTTCAGCAGTTGGTTGAGCAGCTCAGCAAGGTTTACCCCGCTGGTGTGAGTGCCGTTTTTGCGGTCTTGGCAGATAAAGCGGTCGGGCCGATGATCGAGGTGATTGCGCCGATCGTGCGCGTCTGGCACCTGGCAGATTTGGCGCATAATCGCGCCATGCCTGCTGTTGATATCAGGCGAGTACTTGAGGCGAGCACTGGGGTCACTGATGCGACCTTGGACGGGGCGCCGCATAAGGCGCTAGCACGCGCATTGTCTGCAGCACCGGCTCATCAGCCTGTGCTGGTTTTTGGGTCTTTTTTTACAATCACCGATGTGATGGAGTTACTCGATTGATGGTGTCCGAGTCACCGGCGGGATCTGTGTCTGACGAATTGCACGAAAATCAGCTAAAGCGACGTTTGCTCGGGGCGGCAGTACTCATTGCGTTAGCGGTGATTTTTTTGCCGTTGATTCTGGATGGTTCCGGTACAGAGAGTCGTTTAACGACGTTGGAATCGATCGAATCAGAGCCGCCTTATGATCCGGCCATCTTCACGGAGCAAGAGCCGGCAACCTTATCAGATTTTGCTCGCAACGCCTTTAACCGGGAAAAACCCGCATCGCCTCCAATCCCACAACCGCAGCTGGATGGCGCTGTGCTGGGTAAGAGCCAATCCACCGCTGAAGCGGGCAGTCCAGCGGTCACCTCGGCGCCCGTCGTCAAGCCGCGTCCGGATTATGCTGAGTCTGCGCCAGCTCCCACCGCTCGGCGCCCAGCAGCGCCTCCTCCTGAACCGGCGCCGGCGGCTGTCGCAGCGCCGCAAGACTGGCTGATTCAAGTCGCAAGCTTTGCTGATAAAATCAATGCCTTGAGTTTACGCAGCGAATTGCGCGAAGCAGGTTACTCGGTGGATGTGAAGGTTGGCGAAAGTGCCGGCAAACCCGTGTATCGCGTCACGGTGGGCCCGATTACTGGCAAAGCTGAGGCCCAACGGGCCCAAGCCGCATTGGATAAGACGTTTAAGCGTAAAACATTGTTACTGAAGCAGTGATCGGCCGGATGCATGGCGTATTTGCTGGGTGATAAGCGCTTGGAATGGTCAGCGCGATAGTGTTTAATGCGCTCAGCTCGCACACGCGGGCGATGGTGTGTTCATAGACAGGATGAGTCTCCATGACCGGTATTGACATCGTGATATTGGTGGCCATCGTGATCTCCGGAATTTTAAGCTGGCTACGTGGTTTTGTGCGCGAGGCAGTGTCGCTGATCACGTGGTTTCTGGCGATTGCCATTACGTTTCTCTATTCGCATAAATTTGCCGTTGTTGTGCCCGAGGCTGTGGGTGGCACGGCCACGCGCGTAGTGGTGGCTGCGTTGGTGCTGTTTTTTGGGACGTTGCTGTTTGGTTGGCTATTCAGCACATTGCTGAAGCGCTTCCTCAGTACGGTGAATCTGTCGGCGGTGGATCGAATTTTAGGGTTATTGTTTGGTCTCACGCGCGGAATTGCTATCATTTCGGTGGTGGTGCTGCTGCTGAATTTGACCACGATTACGAAAGAGTCGTGGTGGGCCAACTCGTTTTTTCTACCGAGATTTCAGCATTTAGCGGCGGAAATTCACGATCGATTGCCGCAAGAGTTGGCGTCGTATTTTGATTTTTCCAGTACCTAGTCTTCCATCCAAACACCGGTTGGGATGGAGCACCAGAAGAGGCCTTCAGGACTTGCATGGCCTTGAAAAGACACTGAGTACGGACGCTATATAATGGCATGACAACCGGCTATGTTGCGCAGATGCATCTCAGTCGGTTGCAACAACTCTGCTTCAGAGGTTTATACAGGCTATGTGTGGCATTATCGGCATCGTCGCGAACAGCGCGGTGAACAGTCAGTTGTACGACGGACTTTCCATCCTCCAGCACCGCGGGCAGGATTCTGCCGGTATCGCGACGAGTGACCAGGGGCGCGTGTTTATCCGCAAGTCGCTCGGTCTCGTGCGCGATGTCTTCCGCACCGAGCACATGATGCGCTTGCGCGGCAATATGGGGATCGGCCATTGCCGCTACCCGACCGCCGGCAATTCCTCGGCCTCGGCCGAAGCGCAGCCTTTTTATGTGAATTCTCCCTACGGTATTGTGCTGGGGCACAACGGCAACTTGACCAACTCCGCCGAGCTTGAGCAGGAGTTGTTTGAATCTGATTTCCGCCACATCAACACCACCTCCGACTCGGAAGTGCTTCTGAATATCTTTGCGCATGAATTGCAGGCCAAGATAGGCTCCTCCGGCCTGGGCCCGGATGACATCTTCGCTGCAGTTTCTGAGGTTCATCGGCGTTGCCGCGGCGGCTACGCGGTGATTGCGATGCTGATTGGTCGCGGTATCCTGGCGTTCAGAGACCCCAACGGTATTCGTCCAGCGGTGTTGGGCAAGCGCGATGATGGACAAAAAACGGAATACGCCGTGGCTTCAGAGAGCGTCGCGCTGCAGTCGCTGGGTTTTGAAACGGTGAGGGATGTCGAGCCCGGCGAGGCGATTTACATCACCGAAGCAGGGGATCTCTACAGTCAGCAGTGTGCGAAAAACACCAGTCTAAATCCCTGTATTTTTGAGTTTGTGTATTTCTCGCGACCTGACTCCATCATCGACGACGTGTCTGTGTATAAATCGCGCATGCGGATGGGCGAGTCACTGGCTAACAAGATTCTCAGAGAGTTCCCGGATCATGACATTGATGTGGTGATTCCTATTCCTGATACGAGCCGAACATCGGCACTGGAGCTCGCGTTTACCCTTGGCGTGAGTTACCGCGAAGGGTTTATGAAGAATCGCTACATTGGCCGGACATTTATCATGCCTGGTCAAAAAGCGCGTAAAAAATCCGTGCGGCAAAAATTGAATGCGATTGATTTGGAGTTTCGCGGCAAAAACGTCTTGCTGGTGGATGACTCCATTGTTCGGGGCACGACATCGGAACAAATTGTCCAGATGGCACGTGATGCAGGCGCCAAGAAAGTGTATATGGCTTCAGCGGCGCCGCCGGTCAAACACCCGAATGTTTATGGTATTGATATGCCGGC
>DOIU01000357.1 GCA_003511825.1 Gammaproteobacteria bacterium
GTCACAGTCATAACCCGAGAAAAACCAGCCCGCTTCTCGCCCCAGAGACGCCTGCGTGCGCTCAATGTCGGCAAAAAAGTCCTCGTAATTGACAAAGACGACATAGTTCGCTGAGCGGTACATGCCTTGTAAAAAGCAGTAGCGGCAGTCGTACACGCAATTCATCATGTGCGAAAAATAAAAGTTCTGCTGCCCGCCAATGTTGTAATTGAGAGGTGCGGGCAGCACAAACCCGTCCTGCTTCTCCGCCAGAATCAACGCCGGATTTTGCTTTTGCAAGCGGAAGTTTTGCGCTTTGGGGTTAAACAGTTCGCTGTACTGCTGGATCGCAATCCTGCGTGCTTTGGGGAAGCGTTTCAGTATGGCCTGGGTGCGCGGCAGATCGGCGACGGCGGCTTCAATGTAGAGAGTATTGATCATGTGAAGCGCAACCCTTGCTCGGCGATGTCGGCTTGCAGCGCGTGCAGCATGGCTTTGGGCTGGCGTAAGTGCGCGTAGGTGTCAGGTTCCGGTGCGCTGCCTGACAAGGCGTGGTGGCGTTCGAGCAAGCGTGATAATTGCAATTGTTGGTTGACACTCAAGCGCCAGCGTTCTTGGTAACGTTGGCTCAAGGCGGCTAGCCCCGTGGCGTCAAATTGCGCGCTCGCCAAGGCGACCAGGCGCTCGATCACGTGCGTGATTTGGGGTAAGGCCGCGCGTACCAAGTCGGTGATGACGTGCTTGTTGAGCTTGGCGATGGGGTGCTCGGGTGTGTCTGAGACGACCTTAACGGTCTGCGTCAGCTCGTTGCTCAAATAGCGCGTGGCGACGGCGTAGTAGGCGCTGGCTTCCATGTCCACGCCGGCGTTGTCGGGGTAGTGCTCGGTCGGGGCGTCCACCGTATACAACTCACTGCTTGGGCAACGCGGGTTGAACGTCATCTGTGGGTACCAGTCTTTGCTCGATGCGGCATCGGCAATGCGATGCGCTACGAAGACCTCACCCAGTGCCAGGCTGGCGTGGCCGGCTATGCCGACATTAACGCCCACGCCGCGCCGCCCGTCGGCGTCGGCATGCAACAGCGCGGCGGTTGCCGCAGCGGCGTTAATCTTACCCATGCCTGTGACCATCAGGTGCACATGGTCGCTGCGATACTCTCTGAATGGCCGGCTTGCCGAGGCTTTCAGGCGAAAGTGTTCGATCAACGGGGTTGCCTCACTTTGCAAGGCAGTCACCAGGTAAATGGGTGGCTTATCCATGAACGGTATCGTAGCGATTGGCGAGGTTTTCGTAATCGATAGCGGCTTGCAAGCGACCGTGCTTGCGCGCCCCTTTAGCGAATAGCCGCGCCTTGTGTTGTAACATCTGCGTGGCGGCGATGCGCTGGGTATCACGCAGTGTGGCGGTTGATAACAGTCGATCCAGCGCTTGGATACGGAAGCGATCCATGCCCCAGTATTTGCGTGACAGCTGATCAGCATGTCCGCCAAATTTGCGCAGCAAGGGTTGCTCAACATACAGCACGGGCTCACGCGCGCAGATCTTGAGCCAGAGATCGTAGTCTTCACACGCCGGCAAGTGCGTATCAAAGCAGCCGCAAGCGAGCAGCAGGTCTTTTTTGATCAAAGCCGCCGAGGGTGAGATGACGCACAGCGGTAAGCAATTTTCAAAAATCCAGCCGCCCTGCTTGCGGTGCTTTTTTTTCTGAGCCAATGGCTGGCCGTGCCGAATCCAGACTTCATTGCCGTGGCAAAAGCGGTGCTCCGGGTGTTGCTCAATCAGTGCGGTTTGCAGTGCGAGTTTTTCAGGCAGCCACTCATCGTCAGAATCCAGAAAGGCGATCCAGTCGCCGTGAGCGGCATGAATGCCCGTGTTGCGCGCGGCGGATACGCCTTGCTGAGGCTGCGTCAGCACACGCACCTCCGGGTAACGCTCAAGCAGGTGGATTGAGCCGTCCGTGGAGCCATCGTCGACAACAATAATCTCGTCTGCCGCGCGCGTCTGGGCAAACACGGAGTCTAGGGCTCGGCCCAGCGTGTGCGCACGGTTATAAGTTGGAATGACAACGCTAATGTTCATGTGAAGCTGGGCGCTGGGTTTCAGCGACGGGTGTCTGACTGTGGTCCAGTGTCGTTGGCTTGCTGCGCATGATAGCAGATTCGCAAAGCGTCTCCTCTGCGCGGTTTTGTGCCGTCAAGCCACAGCGCTATTTTATTGAGGCACGTCTCTTATCGATGGCGGCTGACCCTCACGCTGGCTTGGCGGAATGCGTCCTGCTCGCGCCCTTCGACGATGGTTTTCAGGTAAATTTCAACGCGCCGGTTTTGTTCCCGTCCAAACTCCGATCTATTGTCTGCCAGTGGCTGACTCTCGCCGCGTCCTTTGAGAACGATCCGTTGAGTGTTGATCCCCTGTGCGGAGAGATAGCTGCCCACAGAGCGCGCACGCCGCTCGGATAAGGACTGGTTGTAGTGGTAGGTGCCGGTGCTGTCGGTGTGACCGACGACATGGATAGCCGTTTTGTCGTACTCGCCGACGACTGAGGCGACTTTATTGAGTGCGCTGTAAAAGCTAGCGCGTAAGCGGTCACTGTCAAAGGCAAAGGTGACGGCGCTGTCTAACCTCAGTTTGAGGGTTTCGGCATCGATGCGCTCTAGCGCTATCTGCTTGGCGGCCTGCTCTTCGGCCAGTTGACGATCGAGTTCGCGTTGTTGCTCGTCCATGTAGTTGCCTGCTGCTGCGCCGGTGATCGCGCCAATAGCAGCGCCGATGATGCGCCCTTTGTCGTTATCGATCTGATGGCCGAGGATCGCGCCGGTGACAGCGCCAATAGCGGCGCCAGATTTGGCACGTCGATCGGGATCGGTCGCTGCGCAGCCACTGAAGGCGACGCTGGCGACGACCAGTGCGGCAATCGCTGTTCTGTTCATGCTAAGTCTCCGCATTGTGTATTGCTTTAGAGACAGTCTATGCAGGCTTGCTGAAGCCTGCCTGAACAGCATTGCTTCCTTGGCGGCTGGGTGTGGCTAGGTGGCCTCGTGGATTGCTGTCAACATCGGTGCAGCGTCTACATAGTCAATTGGAATCAGGGTGTTTCCGGCCTCACTGGCAATGATCAGGCTCGGGAAGCCTTGGGCGCCAAGCGCCCGGTGTTCGGTGATATTTGCCAGCAGCTGTTCGTGGGTGGCGGGGGCATTCAGATCGTGGCTGAAGCGGTCGGTGTCGAGGCCCAGATGGCGGGCGATGGCGACGAGGTTGGCGTCGTCTGATGGGTTGGTCGCCTCCAAATAGTAAGCGCGCTGGATGGCGTGGGTCATGGCGTCTGCCATCGACGGGTCTTGCTGGGTGGCGGCAATCACGGCGCGGCAGGCGGGATAGGTCGATCGTCGGGGCACATTATTGTGCCAGAAGTCATAGTTAAACTCAGTGCCGGGTACAACAGCTTGAATTTTACGCCAGGTGTTTTGCAGGTATTGGCGCATCTCTTCGGGCATGGGGGTGTCGCTGTCCGGTGCGAGCCCGCCCAACAGCGGATGCACGGGGAGGTCGTCTGGGAGCGCTGCCTTCAACGCTGTGAGGGTGGGGCGGAAGGCCCAGCACCAGCTGCACATGGGATCATGAACATAGTACAAAACAGGCTGCACACATACTCCGGGTCTTAGCCCAACAGGGTACAATGGTAACAACTTTCAGGGCATCTCTATTAATTCTGGTTGAGCAGAGTTGTGTTTGAGTGGTTTGAGAACAAGGCGAAG
>DOIU01000328.1 GCA_003511825.1 Gammaproteobacteria bacterium
CCTCCGATCCCCAGCCGCATGGCGTACTGCCCTCCTGGGTTATCCAGCCCCGCAGGCACCACCTTCGGCAAGGGGTCACCATCGGCTTCATGCTCGCGACGAATCGATTCCGGCGGCGTCCAGCTCGGGTCTTTCTTTTTTGCAACCACCTTCGTCGTCCCCAGCGGCGTGTTCCAATCCATCCGGCCAACGCTGACCGGATGCGTCACCAAGGGTCGGGGCGCATTGGCGGAGTCCTGGCCATCGGGGTAGTAGTAAATCCGCATCTCGGGCAGATTCAGAACAATGCCCTGGCGTGGTGAGTCCGGGAGAACATAACGCGATGGCAAGATCACGGTACTGCCGGGTGCCGGCAGCCAACGATCCACACTCGGGTTGGCCAGCACAATTTCTTCTTGGCCCACATGGTGACGACGCGCGATATCGAGTAGGGAATCGCCGGTCACCGAGAGCGTGGTTTTAATGTCGCCAACGAGATCGACATCACTGGGCGGTAACACCAAGGTCTGGCTGATGGCGGGTGTCGCAACAAATAGGCTGAGCAAACAAATAACGCGTTTCATGATGGGATAAATTTAGCAGTTTTCCGGTGCCTTTCCAGCTTTCATCTTTCTAGTATCGGCCTTTAAGCCGAGAATTTGCGTTGCCGTCGGGTCAGAAAGTCGCCTGCACCCACCAAAGCCACGCGCCTCCCGGTCATCTATGGTAGAGTGTGCGGGCCTAATATAACATCAACCATTCAGCAACATTGCGCCACTCACATGACATTCCCAATCACGCCGGCACAACAAATCACGCTCCCCATCTACGGTTCCGCTGAACTGCGATTCCCGGTCAATAACATCTATTGCGTCGCGCGCAACTACGCCGACCACGCCCGCGAGATGGGCCATGATCCCGACCGCGAGCCGCCATTTTTCTTTATGAAGCCGGCTAATGCGCTCATCAGCGAGCACGATACCTTCGCCTACCCTCATCATTGTGGCGACGTACATCACGAGGTCGAGATGGTGGTAGCCATGGGTGAAGGCGGCCGACACATTGACGCCGCGAGCGCCATGCGCCACGTGTATGGCTACGCAGTCGGCCTGGACATGACTTGTCGCGACGTGCAAACCGCCGCTAAACAACAGGGTCGCCCCTGGGAATCCGCGAAAGCGTTTGCCGGCTCAGCCCCCTGCTCGCAGATCATGCCCGCCTCGATTTGCGGCCATCCGCAGTCAGATGACTTGGCGTTGTCTTTAAATGGGGAATTGCGTCAAGAGGGCGCACTGCCGCAAATGATCTGGCAAACTGCCGAGCTGATCAGCACCTTGTCAAAGACCTTCCAATTGGAAGCCGGAGATCTGATCTACACCGGCACACCGGCTGGCGTTGGGCCTGTGCAGCCTGGCGATGTGCTGGAAGCCTCACTCGGGAAAATCGCGCACTTGACCTTACACGTCGTCTAGCATTGGCGGCGTCGGGTCTGCCGCTGTACGCAGCAGCTGCAGAATCCCCCTGACATTGCGGAAGTCCGCAAATCTCGGCACCTCCCTAGGCAAAGCCGCTTGCTGATCAGCGGGCATATTCATGGCAATACAGCGCACACCCAAACGCGCGGCGGCGCGATAATCCCACAGACCATCGCCCACTAAATACACCTGTGGCCCACACCGCCAACCACAGGCCGCGACCGCAGCTTCAACGATGGCTTCGCGCGACTCAAACTCGCTGGCAGATACCAACACCGTAGCGTCTTGCACCAAACCCAGCGTCTCCAGCTTGCGCTTCGCCGCGTCTCGGAACGATCCTGTCGCAAAACACCACTGCGCGGAAGACATGGCTTCCAGCGCCCTGAAAAACCGCGCCACACCAGCAACCGGTAATAGCGTCTCACGCGTTAGCAGCACCTGAAACAACGCCGAAAAGCGCGCTTCAAATGCTGTGAACTCGTCTTCGGTGGGCACGCGCCCGTGTGCGGCACGAAATGTCTCGCGGTAATAGCAGGCGTCCGTGTAGTGGACCAGCGCTTCCTCGGGCGGTTGCACGCCGCCACAGCCGTATTCAGCCAGTGCCGAGGCGAAAGCCCGCTCGTGGACCTCAGTGGACTCACACACAGTGCCATCGATATCAAACACCAATAAGACCGAGCCCTGCCCGATCGCACTGTCTGGAGTCGTCGACGCGTTCACTGAACCTCAAGCCGGTAGATATTGATATCCTGATCTTCGGGTGACGCCGTCTTCCGGAAACCCAAAGAATCCATCAGGTGATCCATCGAGGTATTGTTGCGCAGTACGGTACCCTCAATCAGATCGAGATCGCGCACTTTCATGTGTTCCATCAGGATGAGCATCATCTTGCGCGCCAGCCCCAGTCCTTGCCAATCATCCGCTAAGGCAATGGCGAATTCGCAGCTCTTTTTATCCGGGTTGATGACGTACTGGCTGACGCCCACCATGGTCTCGCGTTCACCGTCGTACGACATGGCGACAAACGCCATCTCGCGGTCGTAGTCAATTTTGGTGAAGCGCGACAACATCTCGGGGGTCAACTCATTCACCGCATGCATAAAGCGGAAGTACTTGGCCTGGCTGGACATATTGTGCACAAACTCAGCCTCGGCGCGGGCATCCTCCGGCCGCACCGGGCGGATCTCAACCTGCCGATCGTCTTTTAAGGCAACGGTACGCACCCACTCGACCGGATAGGGGTGTATCGCCAAATGCTGGTAGCTGCGCGTCTGCGGACGCACCTTTTGGATC
>DOIU01000221.1 GCA_003511825.1 Gammaproteobacteria bacterium
CGCTATAATGATACAAAAATGTATATATACAATAGTGTATAAAATAGCGTTTGGCAATGTGTGCAAGTGATGCGTGGGGCAGGCTATGAACGGTTTAACAATCTGTGTGTATTGCGGTGGAGGTGCGTCTGGACAGACACTGCTGTGACGTCATGGCGGGTTGGAATTTTCGTAGCGCCATGCTAATGACAACGAGAGTACCGCTTCGGGTTCTGTGAACGCTGAGCCTAAACGCCTGCGCGACAGGCGTTTAGGCAGCTGGTACAACGCTTAATAATTCAATAAAAAGACCGGTGCGCCAACGGTGGTGATATGCGGCTGTTGGTCGCCAGTATCGGTTCCAGAAGCGGGGTCGTAGCGGTACAGGCCGGTACCGTTGTCCGTCAACATGCCAAACACAATCTGATCATCGTATTTGACTACCCCGGCTGACCAGGGAACGGTGACCGGCATATCGAGTTGGGTGGCGGTTTGATTGCGCAGGTCCAGTCGGTAGGGCATGTTGGTCTTGTCCGTGGCGAAGTTCGGCGGATTACTGCTCAGGCCGGGAATGACCAGGGTGCCGTAGGCCATGCCATCACCCGCGTAAATATTGCGGTAGAAATACGAGGCGGCGTTGCCGGGCACCGCGATATCCGCGATCGAGAAAAAGTAATCCGGGTCAAAATCGGTGGCGCCGTTTTTTATTCTCAGTACGCCGGCAGGCGGCAGGTCAGAATACAGGCCGTACCCGGCGGCATGGGTCACGTAGATATCGCCGATTTCATCCAAGATCAGGCCAGGGTTGGCTTCGATCAGGCCGCTGCTGCAGGTTCGGTCATCCTGAATGTGTTTTTCAACCATGTCGGTGGCGACATCGATAATCAAGAGGCTGGCGCCGGCGGTACACCGCCAGGTTAACAGGCTGTCTATCTGCCCCAGTGCCAGATACAGTTTGCCATCACGAATTACACCGCTGGACGGTTCCGGGCTGATATCGCCTTCGCCCAACGCATAAGGGGAAAGGTCGATACGGTTGCTGATACTCAGGTCATTCGGGTCGACGACAAGCAGCTCGCCGGTGGCGGTCAACGTGACGTAGGCCTTGCTGTCACTGGCAAAGATGATTGATCCCGGCACGGTTTGTTCGCCGGTTACCGTTTCCGCCTCTTTCTGAAAGGTCGTGCCGTCGTGTGAGTATTTAACGATGTTGTCGTTCTCGCTGGACCCGGTGGTATAGATAAACTCGTTATGGGTGAAAACACCCATGTACGGGTTAATTTCCACACCATTGGCGTTGGTGACGGCGGTGTCATTCTGACCATCCACCGCCACGATAAATGCGGTGGTGTCATCGATTCTGGACGAGATCATCAAATCGGCTCCGGATGTGGTTCCAGGGTTGTCATCGGGGCTATTGTCACTGCTGCTACAGGCAGCCAGTAAAGAACAAGTGGAAAAAACCGTAAAAGAAAGCTTCAATAAACGGGGGTTCAATGTCGGGGCTCCTGTTTTTTATTGAATTCGATCGTGATTGTGCGTTGTTTATCGCGCGGGTTGACTGAACCAGGTGTAGCGCAGGTTCAAGTGCCAGCTTCTGCCGGGCAGTGGATGATTAAACACGTCGGTGATGTCTTCATCGGTGAGGTTTCTCACCTCAAAACCAATAATGACCTGATCATCTTGAAACGAGTATTCGAAACCCGCCGTATGCGTCGTCTGGGCCTCGATTCGGCGATTCTGCAGACGGCTGAATTCCCAACCATAGAAGTATTCATCCATCCAGCTGGTTTCCCAGAAATACTTCATCATGGCATCGGCCCTGAACAGGCCGTAGGTCTTGTATTCAACACCGATGTTGGCGAACTGTTTGGGCACATTGGGTACATTGAGGCCATAGGTGGGGTTGGGCGTGGCGTTTGTCCCGGTCAGAATTTTTTGTTCGTCCTTGAGTTCCTGCTTGGTGTAATTGGCGTAGGCGTACCAGGCATCATTGATATCGGCCTTGATTTCAAACTCAAAGCCATCGACGCTGATTTCCCCAAGGTTTTGGTATCGTGCGCTCTGGCTGGCGGGCACCAGCTTGATCATATTCTGCAGATCGCGATGAAAATACGTGGCCTCGGCCTTCAGCCAGGGCATGCCATGAAAACCGAAGCTGTCAAACAACACGCCGAGATTCAGATTGCGGCCTTCTTCCGGCAGCAGCCCTGCGGAGGTACTGATGGTGGAGCCGTTGCCGAATATTTCATCATTGTCCGGCAGGCGGAAGGCGTGCTCATAGGAGGCCTTCAGGTAGAGATCTTTGCGCGGAGAGTACCGGATCGACGCGTACCAGCCGACCTCGCTGCCGCTGACGTTTGCCTGTTCGGGCGTGCCGCCCAGTGCACGCTCCTGGGGGGTGATTTCATAATCATAGTCGTAGTGTTTTACACCGATATCATTGACGATCTGGCCCTCAACAAAAGACGATTCATAACTCACTGTGGAGACGGTGTTGCGGCGTTCGGACGGAAAGGCACCGATTTCATAGCCTAGCTCGGCGCTTGCCAGCGGATCATGGGGCTTGTATTCAGAGAATTGGGAATACAAGTGATAATTTAGGGCGTGGTTACCGTTAAAGCGGTAATGCGCATTGAGGTCGTGGCGCATTTCATTCAGCTGATCATCAGAATCATGCGGAATACCGCTGACTTCTCCACCCGCACCCGGGCAGGGCCGGGCAGACCCATCGAAGTTAAAACACTCACTGGCCTTGTCAATGAAGTTCAGGGTGAGTTCGGGGCGCAGGAAGTGATATTCCACGTCCAGCCCATCCAATAGAAACTGATCTTTTTCGTAAACCAGCAACAGCAGATCAACCTCGCTTTGATACTTCGCCTGTTGAATATTGGTTTGAATGCCCTGCAGCTCTTTTTCCGATGCGTAGCGGACCAGTTCAAAGCCGATTTTGTCGAACCAGGGGCGATCTTCGAGTTTTCCGCCTATGGCCAGCGCAAACGAATCAAACGCATCGTGATCGCGCCTGATTTTCAAGCCGTCCACGTAGGGCGAATTCATCACATAGTCGTTGGCAGCCTGGTTGTAGAAACCGCCAATACCCACTTCTGCTTTATGCTCATCCCAATATTTGGTCAGGACACCCGTGGCCCGTTGTGTATCAAAGGAACCCTGGGAAAGATTCAGATCCACCCAGCTGCCGTGGAATTCGCGAATGACGACATTGATGGCACCGCCGAGCGCATCGCCGCCAAATCTGCCCGGCACCACACCCTTGTAAATTTCGATGCGCTCGATTAACTGGATGGGCAAATCGTTAATGCCGAACGTGCCGTCCGGTGAATTCAGCGGGATGCCATCGATAAAAATCTTGACCCGCTTGCCTTCCAGACCGTGAATGGCGATGGTGGAGCGGCTGCCGAGCCCACCTTCCTGCGCCAGCCGCACGCCGGCAACGCGCTTGAGAATCTCGTTGAGGCTGATATTGCGGCCGTGAAAATGCTCTGCCTCGATCACCGAGACGGCCATGGGGGTATGGGCCAGATCGCGCGCCTCACTCTCGTCTTCAACCGTAATGGCCCCAATGTCGTCCTTTTCTTCGATGCTTTTTCCATCTTGAGGTTGCGCCATACTCTGCAAACTGGTTAAGACCAGTACCAGGAAGACCATTCGACGTCGCACGGATTTTTGACTCCTAGGATGGTTGTTTTACGGGGGCAATGAGTGTCATGATCAATGCGAATCATTCGCATTAATTTGTATAATTTAAGTCAGTAAGCGGGTAGCGCTTTAGGCGTATCAGAAGTTTTCCTATGCCAAAAGGAAGAGATCATGGCGTACAAGATCAAGACGACAGACATCGTGGAAGCGGTCCACGAGCAGGCAAGTACTTACCACAATGCCGTGCACGAGATGCACAACCGACCTGAATCCTCGGCTGAACTGGTTCAGTCACCAATCCCGATGCGTTTTGGTGAGGGGCGTCTTGAGATGAGAAAATTCGCGGATACGACGCTGTCGACCAAGCTCGTGCGCCTGAACCGTGATGTGCAACTGACCGAGACGCTGCTGGATTCCGGTGTTTTTGTCAGTATTAATCTCGGGGCGGAGCTACCGTCCAGCGGAAGCGGTGAGGATTTCAGCGTCGACTCAAACATCTTGTCGCTGGGTTACAGCCGGGCAGATGAACAATGTGAGGCGAAACTTGCCAAGGACGCACGGGTGCATTCCCTGTCTTTCTTTTTCTCTGAGCAGCATGCCAGCCAGTATTTCGAAGCACTGGATCGCCCGGAACTGATCCAAACGATGAACGATGCCGATCATACGCAAATCTTTCGCCGCACCGGGATCGCTGCGCGACACCATCACTTGCTGGCAAGATTATTGGACAATCCTTATCGCGGCGCGCTGGAGAAGTTGTATTTTGAGAGCCTCGCCGGAGAACTGCTGGTCACCTCACTGGAATCGCTGTGCGGCGAGCAAACCACGGCTCCGGCCAGGCTGAGCGAACGCGATCGGGAATTGATCTTCCTCGCGCGGAAATTGCTGCTGCAAGACATGCAGAATCCGCCGACCATCGCCAGTCTGGCGAAACAGGTCGGGCTGAATGAAGATAAGCTGAAGCGAGGCTTCAGGAGTGAATTCAACACCACCGTCTTCAAAACGCTGACCGACTACCGCATGCGCCAAGCCGCTGAGATGGTCAAGCGGCGCGACCTGAGCATCAGTGAAATCGCTCACGAAACCGGCTATGGCTGCGTCAGCAAGTTTATCCTTGCCTTCAAAAAAACCTATGGCACGACGCCCGGCACGATGCGCAAGGACATTCACTACTCGCTGCCTGCGCCGAAAGCGTTTCCGTCCAAAGAGTAGTTCAGAACGAGGGCGCCTGACTTTTCTGTGTCTGGCGCGCCTCTTTTATCAGGTGCTCATCGACTTGAGCACCGATCGGGTAGGGGGTTTAAGCAGGCTTCAAGGCGCCGTGTGGTAACCCGCAAACAGCTGCATCAGCTGGTCGGCGCTGTCCGTCGCGTAGAAGAGGTTTTCGCCATTGGGGCCGCTGGCCGGTTGGCTTTGGGTGTTTGCCGGTGTCTGGCCTTGGCGCAGTGCGACGATGTCGGCGTAGTTGCTCAGGACATAGATGTCGTTGTCGCGGCGAAATTCGGCGTAGAGTGCTTTGCCGGGTTTCTTCTTGCCGTCCCAGATGTCGGGGCCGGCGAGGCCACGGGTTTTGATGCGATCGGCTTCGGCCAGGCCGAAGACCAGGGTTTCGCCTTGGGGGCCGGCGCCGATGCGGGTGATGCGAAAGGCGGTTTCGCCGACTCGCAGGTAGTCTTGGAATGTTTTGGCGTCGTAGAACACGTGAATGCGGCCGTCGCGGTGGACTTCAAAGTAGGTGTCGCCCGCAGCGGAGGAGGACGAACCGCCGGTCGAGGCGCAGGCGCTCATGAGTAAAGCCACCAGGCAGGCTGCGAGAAAGGAAATGGGTTTCATGAAGAGTCTCCTGTGCTTGTCAGTCGTCATCCAAACAAACCGTTGATGTAGTCGTGGGTTTGCTGTTGCTGAGGGTGAGTAAAGAGTGATTCGGTGTCGCTGAATTCCACCAGTTCGCCCAAGTACATAAAAGCAGTGTAGTCTGAGACACGCTTGGCTTGCTGCATGTTGTGGGTCACGATGGCGATGGTGTATTCGTCCTTGAGTTGCAGTATCAGCTCTTCGATTTTGTGCGTGGATAAGGGGTCGAGCGCCGACGCCGGCTCATCCAGCAGGATCACTTCAGGCTGTACCGCGATGGCGCGCGCGATCACCAGGCGCTGTTGCTGGCCGCCCGACAGGCCAAAGGCGGGTTCGTCCAGCCGTTGCTTCACTTCATCCCAGAGGGCGGCGCCCTTGAGTGACCATTCGACCACGTCGTCGAGCGTGCTTTTATTGTTAATCCCCTGAATGCGCAGGCCAAAGGCCACGTTCTCGTAAATGGACTTGGGGAAGGGGTTGGGTTTTTGAAACACCATGCCGA
>DOIU01000158.1 GCA_003511825.1 Gammaproteobacteria bacterium
TTGGCGCAGGCCGCAATTATCGCCGGCACTGGCGTGGTTTGGGAGGTCTTCACCCAGCGGGCGCTTGATCGTGAGCGGGCGCCCGCCGATGCACACCTCGGCCTCGCCGGCACGCGCGATGGCGTCGCTCTCGGCACTGAACAGATGCTCAACGTGCGCTGCAGTGGCCGGTGCCGCGATGGTGGCCACCGCTCGGACAGACGGCAAGCGTGCTGCCGCACTGAGCACGGCAGCGCCGCCCAGACTGTGCCCAATCAGTAAACCATGGGCTTCGGCGTTGTCGCTGAGATACTGGGCCGCCGCCAGCAGGTCGTCAACATTGGACGAGAAATTTGCGTTGGCAAACTCCCCTTCACTGCCGCCGAGCCCGGTAAAGTCAAACCGCAAAACAGCAATCCCTCGCGCGACCAAGGCTCGACTGATACGCGACGCCGCCGCAATGTCTTTGCCGCAGGTAAAGCAGTGCGCAAACAGAGCCCAGGCGCGCGTCGGCACCGGTAACGCCGGCCGCTCCAATAAGCCCGCAAGCTCAACACCTTCGGCGTTAGTGAACGTCAGTTTTTCTCGCTGCATGGCAGGTCTCACTTATCCCACTCACCTACGCACTATCTTCAGCGCTGGGCCGCCGGATTGCAAGCAACCTCCCAAGCACAGCGACACCCGACAGCAGCGAATGATCGACACTGGCGATGGCGGTGCTAATCACTGTACCATTGGCCCCCCATAACGGGATAAGCGATCACGGTTTGGCGACACACCACTTGCAGTGTTGATCACACCCGACAATCTCTAAGGAAACACCGCCCCAACATGACCGCGCCACACCCATCACCGCTGATACTGCCTGCCGACTTGCTGCTGGCGATCGGTAACAATCGCCGCTGCTACTATCATCCCGACGACCGCAACCTGTGCGTCAAGGTCGTGCACCCGGACATCGGAGAGAAAGTCAATAACCGCGAAAAAAAATACTACCAACTGCTGCAAAAGCGCGACATCTCATGGGATCGCCTGGCGCGATACCAGGGCGCCGTCGCCACCGACCAGGGCGAAGGCTTGGTGTTTGATGTGGTGAGAGATTATGACGGCAGCATCGCCAAAACGGTCGACCACTACCTTAAGCTGGAAGACCAGCAGATCAACGACGACATCGTGCGCCAGATAGAGGCCCTAAAAACCTACTTTTTGCGGGAGTCTATTGTCTTCAGTGATTTAACAACCCTGAATATGGTCATGCGACGGACCGCACCCGGCTCGCGCCACCTGATGATTATTGACGGCCTGGGTCACAACGATGCGATACCGCTGTGCGACTTTATACCCGCTATCGCCACCAAAAAAATTAAACGCATGTGGAACCGCAAGCGTGCTCACTGGTTTGACAATTACCCGCAGATCAAAGGGCGCGTCTTGAATTACGAGTAGGCCCGTGCCTGCGTGTCATCGATCTCGGCAGGTTGGATACGTTACACTGCCTTACCCCATCCAAGCTGTGAGTTTCGCGTGGCACTGCCTGAGCACACCAACACCGTGATCCAACCCACTGTTTTGCGCCGTTTGGCACGCGTCCCGGCGTGGCTGAAGTTTTTGTTATCGCTCGCTATGGCGACGTTGGTCTGGTTCGCGAGCGACGGTTTAGGCGCCTCAATACAGGGCGCCTTGAGTGTGAGTACCTTTGCCGCGCTGTTGTGGCTGACAGAAACGCTGCCCCTGCCCGTGACCGCGTTGATGGTGCCCACAGCCTTGGCCGCAGTGGGCGTGTTCGAGCAAAAGGACGCGTTTGACGCCTTTGGCAATTCGGTGATTTTTCTGGTGCTCGGTGGCTATGGTTTGGGCGTCGCGGTCCAGGCCAACCGGATTGACTTGTGGCTGGCAAAACGCCTGATCCGCCTGGCGGGTACGGGGCACCATCGCCTGTTGGCAGCCTTAATGGGCACGTCCGCGTTCTTGTCCATGGTGATCTCCAACACCGCAACCGTGGCATTACTGCTCCCCGTTGCCACTGGCATTCTCGCCCGTTACGCCAGTGACCAGAATCTTGCGCGCCTGCTGTTGCTCGGCGTAGCTTACGGCGCGAGTATCGGCGGCATTGCCACCTTGATCGGCAGCCCGCCCAACGCGATCGCCGCCGGTCTGCTGGGCTTGGAGTTCCTTGACTGGATCAGCTATGGCGTACCGGTCAGTGCCATCGCCCTGGTACTGGCTTACGGAATTTTACTCAAGACCTGGCCGCCCACCACCGAAGCGCACGCTGACGCCACCGATAACACCGTCGAGGCGCTCAGACCGGCGGCGTGGCGAACCTTGTTCGTGGTGCTGCTCACCTTTGCGTTGTGGATGTTTGGGCCGGGTATCGCACGTAGCCTTGGCTGGCCACCAGCGCTGTTCGGCTCAGCGTCAGTCGCCATCTTGTCGCTGGCGCTCATGGTGCTGCTCGATTGCGTCACCTGGGGCAAGCTGGAGCGCGGCATCCAGTGGGGCGTACTGGTGTTGTTGGGCGGCGGGTTGACACTGGGCCGAGGCCTGACGGAATCCGGCGCCGCGGACTGGCTGGCCTCTCAACTTGTCGGTGCGGTGGGCGGCTTCCCCATGCTGTTGCTCCTACTCGCGTTGGTGCTGATCGCGGTGTTTGCCACCGAACTCATCTCCAATACCGCCGTTACCGCCAGCCTCGCCCCCATCCTAATGGGCGTGGCCTTACAGCTTGGCCTGGCGGCGGAATCGCTGGTACTGCCGGTGACCATCGGCACCTCAATGGCGTTTATGCTGCCGGTGGCAACCCCGCCCAATGCCATGGTGCACGCCACCGAACGCGTGACCCAACACGACATGATGCGCGTGGGCTTGCGATTGAACCTGGTCGTGGTGTCGGTGATCGTCATGGTGTTCTACGTGCGCGGGATTGGGTTGTAGATCTGCCACGCCTGTCACTCAGCCGAAAAGTGTATATCACCAAAATAGCTCACAGCTTTTTGCATGCTATTGTCAGAGTCCGCCATGATGGCAACGCCATGCAGCTGCGTGATGTCTTTATCAAACACACGTTGAAAATCCGCGCGGATGTCTTTTTTATAATGATGCCACTGCCCCAAGCCCTGGTCGCCGCTGTCCACCGGGATCATCATCGCCCGCTCGGTGAAGGGGTTGGGCCAATAGGCGGCGTCGGGCGCTTGGTTGGCCCAGACGTAGTTTAACGACAAGGCCTGCCAGGGCAAAAATCCATCTTTGTACACCACATACACCCGCGCCGGGAAGTCATCGCCCTGCTTTTGCCGTGGGTCCAGATCACTGAAGGTGTTCTCGACGCGCCAGGACCAGTTTAGGTATGGTGTCGCGGATAAGTCGATATCAATCTTTTTATACAACACCGAGGCGCTGTTATCCGTACTCGCTTTAAGCACTTTTTGCGCATCGACATCGACCACGGTGTACTGGGTATCATTGGCGAACACTTTGCGCTGCCAGTGTTGTAAATTCCAATTCTCACTGATATCCAACGCCGGTGCATTGGCCAAGGCCACCCCCACCATCAGCACCACTAATATGACAAGTCCGGTTAATATAGATCGCATGTGTGTAGTACCCCTATGACTGCGTGTCGCCATTAGCAGCCTTGATGGGCCGCCACTGCATCGGTTGTGAAAAACGACGGGTCTGCGCCTGCGACGACGTACGAACACCCCCGCCCAATTGCGCACGGATGTTATCCGCAACACGGAAGGCATTGGCGTAGATGGTCCAGGTGTGCTGGACGCTGCCGCCATTGGGCATAAAACTGCCATCGCTGACAAACAAATTCTCAGCCTCGTGGCTGCGGCAGTCCGCGTCCAGCACCGAGGATTCTGCATCATCGCCGAATCGGCAGGTGCCGGCTTGCAAATTGGTCGGCGGCGAGCCAACGGCAAAGGCCGTGACATCCTCGGCGCCCATTTCGCGCAACACGCTACCGCCTTTATCCGCCAGGTACCAGCCCGTGCGCAAATTATGCGCGTGGTAATCCACCTTCACATGCGACACCGGCAACCCCCATTTGTCTTTCTGGTGGGATGACAAGCGGATATGGCAATCATCAATGGGCAGCCAATCACAGAATGCCTCCACCTTGATGTATTGTCCGCGCAGAAAATGCTGCTCCAGACGTTGCTTTAAGCGTTCACCCCAGACCAGACCATTGCTGTCAGTGACCAAATAGCTGGCACGTGCAATGGCGGAGGGCGGCTGAAAATCAAAATCAATCGTGCCGCCTTTCTGCCGGGGGCCAAAGTCCTTATCATCAATCACGTAGTAATCCTGCACCGCACGGTTGATAAACGGACCAAAGCTCGCCAGTTCCTGGCCAAACTTTTCGTAGGTGACCCGCCCCGATGCTGCGCCACCGGCCGCAAAAATCAAATTGCGCCCGACCTGGCCGCTGTCATTGGCCAAGCCTTGCGGATAACGCGGACCGGTCGAGCGCAGTAACAAGCGCGCACTCTCAACCGCCTGGCAGGCCACATTAAAGATTTTTGCGGTCACGCGTTGCACCTTGCCATCGGCATCAAAATATTCCGCTGCAATCACCTTGCCCTTGGCGTCGCTGATTAAGCGGCTGACCATGGCGTGGGGTCGCACGTCACAATTGCCGGTCTCGACGGCGTCGTTCAATAACGCAGCTCTGGAGCTACCCTTGGCGCTGGTCGCACAGCCGTAACTGCCGCAATAGCCACTGTAGTTGCAACCGCGTCGCCGACCCTTGGGGCGCGACAATATGGCACGCGGCGCAGTGATGGCGTCCATACCCAGAGCGTCGCAGGCCGCTTCAATATGACGTCCCATGGGGTGGTCGACCGTGGCCGGATAGGCAAACTGCTCACTGCTGCGCGGTTCGGCATAACGGTGTTTATGCACCCTGCCCGACACGCCGACGACACGCTCCACTTTGTCGTAGTAAGGCTCCATATCCTCATAACTGATCGGCCAGTCAACGATATTGGCGCCCTCAATCGGGCCAAACTCCGACAACAGGCGAAAGTCCATCGGCTTCAAGCGATGAAAGTAGCCACTCATGAAGTTGCTGGAGCCGCCCACACAGTTGCCGTTCCAAAAGGTCCAGCCGCTCTGATAGGTCGAACGCGCCCACCAGGCGTCGCGTTCTTCATGGCTCTCAACAACTTGGGGTTCATCGAGGGTGTTTGAGGCGTAGGCGTTGCGGCGGCAGCAGGCGATCTCGTCTTTGTAGAAATCTTTCTCGGTGTACCAAGGGCCTTTTTCCAGCACCACCACTGCATACCCGGCCTTCGCCAATTCATAGGCGACTGGCCCGCCGCCGGCGCCGCTGCCGATCACGCAAACGTCGTAGTCCGTTGTCATAGCTCGTAATACTTCTTGTCTGCCGGCGGCAACGGGTAGCCTGGGCTGTGGTTGAGCCATTGCCAGCCCACCTCCCCCCGATTGCCTCCGTAAATCGGGCTGCCCAGCAGGCCCTCTATCAGGTACTCCAGCATTTTGCCCAGGAAGCGCCCGCCGAGTTCATCCTGCTCAAACTGCCGCAGCAAGCGTTCTTTTTGCAGATGGCCAAGGCGGCCATCAAAGCGTTGGCCGGTCTCGCGCATACACAGGGCTTGCAGCTGTTTGGCGCCATCAATCATCAGCTGTTTATTGGCCGGGTCCATCTTGGGGTCCATAAACACACCGCGCAGAAAA
>DOIU01000150.1 GCA_003511825.1 Gammaproteobacteria bacterium
TTAAAAAGCTCACTCGGCGAGGAATTGCGCGCAGATGACGCATCATGAGCTCATCGTCAGGTAGGAAAATCCATTGCACACTTCCCTGCGCGTATTTTACGTCAACACGAGCAAAAAACCGGGTATCACAGACGGCTGAGACCATCATCACGGCGTGAGTGTGCGGGTTGATTCGAGCGATCACACCCGGCAAGCGGGCGAGGCTCACCCGAGACGATTACAGCCCTTGATCGGACCATACGGCCATTTCATTGCCGCTGGGCTCGATGAAATGGAAACGCCTGCCACCCGGAAACGAAAAGATGGCTTGGCTGATCTTGCCACCCGCAGCTTCAACCTTGGCCAGCGTCTGCTCAAGATCTGCACTGAAAAATACAATCAGCGCTGCGCCTTCCTGTGCCTGTGAACACTGCTCAGAACGGAAGAAACCTCCGTCTAGCCCCTGACCGGCAAACGCGGTGTAGTCGGGGCCAAAGTCTTCAAACGTCCACCCGAATACCTGACTGAAGAATACTTTTGTGGCTGGGATGTCACGCGCTGGAAATTCCACGTAGTTGATCTTTTCATGCTGAGGCATAACAGCTCCTGAGAAAAACGGGGTTAAGGTTCGGGGCGCTCGTCTTCGATATCACAACCTCGCGACAGCTCATTGGCATCCTCTTGGCGGCGAATCGCTGACAAGGCGGACGCAACGATGCCCGTGGGTACGGCAACCATGCCCAGCCCGATCATCAAGACCGCGAAGGTGAACAGCCGCCCTCCCGTGGTGATGGGATAAACATCCCCATACCCTACCGTCGTTAAGGTGGCGACGGCCCACCAGAGACTGTCGAACAACGAGCGAAACACCTCCGGTTGGGCCTCGTGTTCAAAGTGATAGATGCCTACCGCCGACAAATATAACACCACCAGGCTTGCCAAGGTGAAGGTCACCAACTCCTCTTTGGCCAGAAAGAGTGCTTTACTGAATCGGCGAATGGCGGTGTTATAGCGGGCGAGCTTGAGCAAGCGTGCCAACCGCAAGAGACGCAATAAGCGCAGCGTGGTCAAGTCAACGGCAAACGCGAGGTAAAACGGCAGGATCGCCAGCAGATCAACCATGCCATAGAAACTAAAGACAAACTTGACCCGATTTTTAGCGGTGAGGATACGCACCAGGTACTCCAGCGTGAACACCGCCACGATCACCATCTCAGAGACCGCCAGAAACGCTCGGGTTCCGTCACTCAACCCTGGCAGCGTCTCAATCGAAAAACACACCACGGAGTACACGATAAACGCGGTGATCGGCCACGCAAAAATGGGCTTGTCCAGCATGTCGTTGCTTAACATTGCTCAGGATTTACGCGGCAAGGCATACAGGCGATCTTTGCGGATCATACCCGGTGTTTTGCCATAGGTTTTTTTAAAGGCTGCGATAAACTTGCTCACATTGGAATAGCCTGCCTCAAACGCGATTTCAGCGATGCTCTTGTCGCGCCGTTCCAGCTTTTCGAGCGCCTGTGCCATACGGTGCTCGGTGAGCGCTTTAAAGATGGTCTGATCGAACAGCAGCTTGAACCCTTTTTGCAACTTGTCCTCATTCAAACCGACGCTGTTGGCCAACTGCGCAATGCTCGGGGGATTGCGCACATCTTCCAACAACAATGTGCGCGCGAGATCCAGAAGCTCCCGATCTCGTTGGCTCAGCGCGATGGGTGTCGGCTGTTCAACGCACACGGACTCCAGCATGGCGATCAGGAGTTCACCGGCCACGCTGTTGAAGTATAGCTTGCGCAGCTCGCCGCGATACGGATTGTTGGTGAGACGCGATATCAGATGTCGATGACGTTGACCCAGTGCCGCCATGGCAAACACCTCCATGTGGTCTGCACGATGCAGCTGATCCTGCAAGTCCGGCCGATCAAACTCCAGCACGCACTGCTGCATGTGTTCCCGCGTGAAGTAGAAAGAGATGGAATGAATCCGTTCCTCTTTTGCCATGGCTGTACGCCAACTCTCTCCTTGGTGCCCATACCCCAGACTGAGCATGTGGGTCTGAAAACCATGGCTGCGCCTTTGTTCGGCAACATCCAGGGTCGCTTCACTGCCCAGAGTCGCACCGACGTAAAACAAATCCTCTTGGGTGGTGTGTGTCAGGTAAGTGTCATCGCTGAAACACAGATCCACCTCTGAGAAGGTCGCACCGGCGATTTTTCGCGCGCAGAACCCACCCTTGCCAAAGCGCTCCGGCAAGCAGAAACGATCATCGGGAGGAGCAGCATGGGTGGTTTGCCGCTCCACCTGCCCTGCTGCGTGCGTCTCGTAAAAGACGTCGTAGTAGCGCGACAGGGTCTCGTGAGCGGCTTCATGAATATCATTGAGGTCTAAACGGTACGACACATCCTCTCCTAGTGCTCTGACAATGCAATTACTTAGTATTCAGCCAGACACAAAGCGCTCAGATGCTAGGCGCGCGCGTGCAGGACTAGCCGAACGATACATATTTTCGGGCTATTAACTCTTGTTATCTGGCTACGGGCCCACTCGCGCCTGTGCATACAATAGTACCACTTATTGCGAATCAATCGCGTTCAGCACTTACCCCGCAGCCGTAGTAACGTTGAAGGTATAACAAGCCCGTGTCGAGCCATAAACCCCTGGTACTCCTGGTGTTGTCTTTTTGCACCTGCGCAGCGTATGCGCAAACCCCTGAAGATAAAGAAGAACTGAGTAGCGTGACGGTTGAAAGTACTGGTGACGAGAGCGATCTTCGCCACTCTCCGCTGCCTGTCACCGTCATCGACGCTGAACGGTTTCACGGCCGCAATATCAGCCTCAACGAAGTATTGAAGCGGGTCGCCGGCGTCAGACTCCGGGAAGAAGGTGGGCTCGGCAGCCGCACCACGCTCGCTATCCATGGGCTGGAAGGCAAGCGGGTCAAGATCTTCATCAACGGCAATCCACTCAACTCCCCGGACGGCACTTTTGGCATCAATGACATCCCGATTCAATTGATCCAAAACATCGAAATCTATAAAGGCGTGGTGCCTGCACGGTTTGGGGGCGATGCACTGGGCGGCGCTGTCAACATCGTTCTGAGAGATTTTGAAGGGAGCTGGGTTGACCTCAACTACGGCCACGGCTCCTTTGATACGCAGCGAGCCGCCGCCGTGTTGACCAAAATGTTTGAAGCGCAAAAGATCGAGGTTGGCATTGGCGGGTTCTACAACCATGCCGCCAATGACTACGTGATGAAATCGCCGTTTGTCGATGGCCTCAAGATTCGGCGAGATCACGATGCCTATAGCTCCTACGCTGCCGGTCTGGTCATGACTTTGGATGATCGCTGGTTCGATGAGATTGAGCTAGAGCTCGTCCACTTTGAGTCGGACAAAGAAATCCAAGGCATTCAATCAAACATCCAGCAAGCGAAAACCAAGACGCAACTGCAAGCGGTTGCGGTGAGCCTGGAACGCGCAGATTTTCTGCTCGATCGCCTGGATTTTGAATATGACTTCGCCTGGTTGGCGATCGAGGCGAAGTTCATCGACAAGGCCATGGAGTGCTTCAGCTTTGATGGCTCCGCGCGCACATGCCCCGGCGTTGGCGGCGAGATCTCGGGGATTCCGCACGACTCGAATGATGAACACGAAGACTTGCGCCATGATCTCAACCTGCACTACAGCATCAACCGGAATCACGGCATTAATCTGCACCTGAATACCGTGCGCTCGACCTTCTCACCCTGTGACCCCTTGGCAAGCGAGGAGCTGGGCTATGTCATTGGCGCATTTCCGTCGGACAAGACCAACTCGGTCATCACGC
>DOIU01000535.1 GCA_003511825.1 Gammaproteobacteria bacterium
TACGCACATTGAGCATGATGATGTCTTTTTCTTCCGGGTAGTTGGCCATGGAATAGGCTCGAATGACCGGCTCATCAACCTTAGACGTGTAGCGCCACACATTAAATTTGTCCCAGTCCTCGTGGTATTCCTTATCGACATCATAGTCTTTGTAGTGCACTTCGTGCGCAGGGCATTCAATCTGGATGTAGCCACCGGCACGGAATGGCACCTCTTCTCCGTCGGGGATCTGCAACGTTAGAGCCTTGATAAACGTCGCTACGTTGTCATTGGATTTGACGGTGCACTCCCATTGCTTGACGCCAAAGACATCTTCTTCAACTTCAATTTTGAGATCCTGTTTGACCGTTACCTGACATGACAAGCGTGTACCACTGCGAGCCTCGCGCTTATTGATGTGTCCCTCTTCTGTGGGCAGTAGCGAGCCGCCGCCCTCAAGCACCTTAACCTTACATTGCCCACACGTTCCGCCGCCGCCACAAGCCGACGAAACAAACAGCTTGGACTCAGCGAGAGCCCCCAGCAGTTTGCCACCGACAGGCGCTTCCAGTTCTTTCTCGTCATTGACGAGAATAGAGACGTTACCACTGGCCACCAACTTCGAGCGGGCGAAAAGGATCAGTGAGACCAGAGCTAACACGATGAGCGTGAACAGGGCTACACCAAGAACAATTTGAATCATGTTAAGAGTCCGTCTAGCGTGTTTTGCGCGAAAATACCGTCGTTTAAAGCTGGATGCCGGAGAACGCCATAAAGCCCAGAGACATCAATCCCACCGTAATAAAGGTGATGCCCAGACCCTGGAGCCCTGCGGGTACGTCGCTGTATTTGAGCTTCTCGCGAATACCCGCCAACGCGGTAATCGCCATTGCCCATCCAATCCCTGACCCCAATCCATAAACCACACTTTCGCTAAAATTATAATCTCGTTGCACCATGAACAAAGAACCGCCCAAGATCGCGCAATTCACCGTGATGAGCGGCAGGAACACACCCAGCGCGTTGTACAAGGCCGGCACGTAGCGATCGAGAAACATTTCCATGATTTGTACAATCGCTGCGATAACGCCAATGTAGCTGATCAAGCCGACAAAGGTCAGGTCAACGCCGGTCACACCGATCCATCTCAACGCATCTTCCTTTAGGAAGTAATTGAGAATCAGGTTGTTCGCGGGCACGGTGATCGTCTGAACAACAACCACCGCGATCCCCAATCCCAGCGCGGTTTCAATTTTCTTGGAAACAGCGATAAACGTGCACATGCCCAAAAAGAAGGCCAGTGCCATGTTTTCAATAAATACCGCCTTGATAAACAGGCTCAGGAAGGCTTCCATAATTACACCAACTGTGGATTAACTTCTTCGTGAATCTTGTAGGTCGGTGTTTCGACCTGTGCCGGCTTCCAGGAGCGCACGGCCCATATCAATAAGCCGATAATGAAGAATGCACTCGGCGGCAACAGCAACATGCCGTTCGATTGATACCATCCGCCCTCACTGACCAGCGGCAAGATCTTGACCCCAAACAGCGAACCTGCACCGAACAACTCGCGAATAAACGCGACGACCAGCAACACGACGCTATACCCCAAGCCATTACCCAGGCCGTCATAGAAACTCAGCTTCGGGGGATGCGACATAGCGTAGGCTTCAGCTCGCCCCATCACGATACAGTTGGTGATGATCAATCCGACAAAGACTGACAACTTTTTCGCCGTATCGAACGCAAAAGCCTTTAACAACTGATCAACGATAATAACCAACGATGCGATGATGATCATCTGCACGATAATGCGGATAGACCCCGGTACGTGGTTGCGCACCAGACTGATCGAGAGGTTGGATGATGCGACCACCGCGGTCAGTGCGATACTCATCAGCATCGCTGTATTCATGGAAGTCGTAACCGCCAACGCTGAGCAAATCCCGAGAATCTGCCACGTGATCGGATTGTTATCGACCAGCGGATCAGTAATATTTTTTTTAATTTCAGCGTCCATTTTTACCCCTGTCGAAGCTTATTGAGGAAGGGACGGAATCCCATGTCACCGAGCCAGTATTGCAAGAGATTGCTCACACCTCGGCTGGTTAAGGTCGCGCCGGCCAAGCCATCCACTTTATATTGCGCATCAGGCGTGCTGCCCGAGACAGTGCCTTTAATCAGCTCAATACCAACGTCTCCTGCACCGGTATACACCTGCTTGCCAGGCCAGAGCGCCTTCCATTTTGGATTGTCGACTTCGCCGCCAAGCCCCGGCGTTTCGCCGTGTTCATAGAAGCCAAAACCCGTGATCGTCTGGCCATCACCTTCCAAGGCCATGAAGCCATACATGGTCGACCACAGCCCATACCCGTGCATCGGCAGGATGATGGTCTTAAGCTCCTCTTCCTCGCGCACAAGATAAACAGCTGCCAGCTTTTCTCGACGACGAATCGAGGCAACGTCTTCATCTTTACTCAGTGCTCGGCTAGCGGCTGGGTCCTTCGCAGCTTTGCGCTGATCGTAGGTTGCAGGGTCAATATCATCAACGAACTCCCCTGTATCCAGATCAACCAATCGGGGCTCAATTTCGTTGAAAAGCTCGTCAATGCTCGCGCCCTCGCGTAACATGCCCGCGATCTGAAGGATGTTACGTTTTTTATCCAGCGCCTTGTTCGCCTCCTGTTGAGGCTTAAGCCCCACCGCTACGGTAGAGACGACGACTGAACACACCAGACACAACATACTTGCAACAACGACAGTCTTCGTCTGACTATCATTCGGCATTGCCAAAATGTCTTTCACTAATCCCATAACTACCTCGCGGCTAGCGCCTGTCGACGTTTTTGGCGGCGTTTGACGTTGGACTGAATAACAAAGTAATCAATCAGCGGAGAGAAAATGTTGGCGAATAGAATCGCCAGCATCATGCCCTCTGGAAACGCTGGATTGACCACCCGTATCAAGACCACCATCAAGCCAATCAATATCCCAAAAATCCAACGGCCAGTATTGGTGTGCGCGGCCGTCACAGGGTCGGTCGCCATGAAGATCATGCCAAACGCAAAGCCACCCGTGACCAAGTGCCAGTACCAGGGCATGCCAAACATTGGATTCGTGTCGCTACCGATGAGGTTCAACAGCAGCGATGTACCCACCATGCCGATCATGACACCCGACACAATGCGCCAACTGGCGATGCGGGTATACATCAGCACAAGTCCGCCGATGAGGATCGCAAGCGTTGACGTTTCTCCGAGCGAACCTGGCACACTGCCCAGGAATGCGTCGAACCATGTGAAGTTGTTGGCCAAGATACCCTCGACGCCACCTTGAGCAACGGCAGACAAAGCCGTCGCCCCCGAATAGCCGTCAGCAGCGACCCAAACCGCATCACCAGACATAAAGGCAGGGTAGGCAAAAAACAGGAATGCCCGCCCGGTCAGCGCCGGGTTCAGGAAGTTTTTGCCTGTGCCACCAAACACCTCTTTGCCAAGAATGACACCAAACAGAATACCCATACCCACCATCCACAAAGGTATCGTGGGTGGCAGCGTTAGCGAGAACAAAATGGATGTCACGAAGAACCCTTCATTCACCTCATGCCCGCGCACCATGGCGAAAACAACTTCTGCGACGCCGCCCACGATAAAGGTCGTGAGGTAGACGGGCAGAAAATACAGCAGCCCGTGAACGAAATTGTCCATAAAGCTGTTGGGGTCATAATCAAACCCACCCAACAGCGCCCCGCGCCAACCTTCCGCGCTTTCCAAACCCATGGCGGCCATCGCGGTGTTGGCTTGGAACCCAGTGTTGTAACAGGCCATAAAGATCGCTGGAAACGTCGCCAGCCACACATAGCCCATGACGCGCTTCAAATCCATTGCGTCGCGCGCATGAGGAGCATGCGGTGTGTTTTCAGCCGGGCTGTAGAGCAAGGTATCCACCATCTCAAACAGCACATAGAATTTTTCGTATTTACCGCCAGGTAGAAAAGAGGGCTCCAAGCGGTTCAATAATTTACGCAACATCAACCTTCTCTCTCGATGATCTCCAAACACGCTCGCAGCGCCGGCCCGTACTCATATTTGCTGTGGCAAACAAACGTACAGAGTGACAAGTCTTCCTCATCAAGCTCCAAGGCCCCCAGC
>DOIU01000447.1 GCA_003511825.1 Gammaproteobacteria bacterium
CATGCACACCTGCTGATCGGGCCCGAGGGAGGTTTTGATGCAAAAGAAGTTGAGCTGGCCTGCGTGCATGGCTTTGCGCCTGTGAGCCTCGGTCCGCGCGTATTGCGTACTGAAACCGCAGGCATCGCAGCCTTGGCTATTTTACAATCGCGGTTCGGCGACATCTGAAACAAGACAGTTCCCATTCACAGTTGCTTCTGGTAAAACTAAACCCTCTGCATCCCCGGGGACACTCACCATGGTGCAATTGACACGCGAGCGCTCTGCCCTCGCATTGACACTGATCCTCCTCACAATGCTCGCGCTTGGTGGCTGTCGCTCACTGCCTTTAAGCAAGCCTAAGCCGCCAGTCGTCAGCATTGCAGAAGTGCGTCCGATAAGCTTGGGTTTGCGCGAGCAGAAACTCGCATTCACGCTGCGCGTACGAAATCCCAACCCCTATGACTTGCCCCTGGAGTCACTCGACTTCGTCGCCATGGTTGCGAATGACCCGATCGCACGCGGGGAAAGCCGCCAACGTGTCACCCTGCCTGCCAATGCCAGTGCTACTGTCGAGGTGCAAGTCGCGGCGCGTTTGGGCAAATTGCTCGGCCAGCTGCAGTCAATGCTCACAACAAAGACCGTGAACCTCAACTATGGCATCAAAGGTGACGTCAAGCTGGCTAATTGGCCGATGAAAATTCCCTTTGACGTTGAAGGCGAACTTACCCCACCGACGGCGTCAAAATCGCGCTGACCGGGGTAACCGTTAAAAGTGTCATGTGATCGTTACTCGCCCCTAGCTGACTTGCCCGGCGTCGCTTACCACCTCGGGCAAGTGCAAACTGTCCATCAATTGCTGAAGCTCAAACCGTGCGGCGACGTGCGATACATTTGCCTGCTCTTCGCGCTTGAGAGCAGAAATGTCCAATAGTGTGAGCCCCTTGGGAAACAGCTCTCGGTACACCACGCGTTCGGACAAGCCCGGTACATAACGAAACGCGACACGCTTTTGTAACTCCTCGATCGCTTGATGCACGCGCTGCATATTGCGCGTGTTAAGGCTCGCGATCCGATTACGCATCACCACCCAGTCGAGTGCTTTTTTACCGTAAAGAGTGCGCTGCTTTCGGCTCTCCCAAACTGCTTCGCTGTAATGACTCAGCTTCTGCACAGTATAGTTGGCCTGATCAACCTGGCCGATCAGATCCAGATCCACAAAGCTGTCATTCAGTGGTGTGATGAGCGTGTCGGCAATACTGTGCGCTAGCCGGGACAAGTGGGTATCATTGCCCGGGCAGTCGACCACAATGAAATCATGTCGCACAGCCAGGTCATCGAGCAATTCGCCTAAGCGCTGCTTTTCATCCTCAGCACGCTCAGTCGCAGAGTCGTGAGTAGACGCTTCAACCACGTGCGCCTCAGGGATTGACAAGACATCGTCATGATGGGGCTGATAGCGGCGGCGGTTTTCGATGTAACGGTGCAAGGAGCGCTGACGCGCATCAAGATCGACCACCGCAACCCGGGCCCCGCGTTGCAACAACGCCACCACAACATGCATAGATGTCGTGGACTTGCCCGTCCCCCCTTTTTCATTGCCAAAGACAAGGATGTGCGCCGTGCGGGAAGTCGGTCCTGTCACCGGGATAATCCTGCGTAGTCGTCGATGATCAGGCTGTGAGTGTAACCTATCCGCGATTCAGGAAGGAAGCATCATTGCCGCAGGCAAAAAAAACCCTTCCGACCAGAAAGGGTTCAATGAAGGAAATACCATCACCTGGTACGATCAGCTAACGCACCACATAAGCAGCGCAATATGGGTCGTAAGTTCGTTCATCGCGTCCGTTATAGCGCCACATATACGAACCGATGATCTGACGAAAAAAATACCCACGGTCTTCAACTTCTGGATCAAAATCGTCAGATATAATCTGGATCAACACATCATTATCGCGATCAAGTGCGCTGGCCGCGAATGATTGGTCTGGCATCTGAATCACGTCATTGGCATCCGCAGGTGGCGTGACGATGCGCTCGATAAGGATTTGCCCATCGGGCACGTCAACCTGTAAACACCCCTTCATCCCCGTCCACTGATTCAGTACATAACTGGGCGAAGCATTATCCAAGTCCCTCGCATCAGCATATTCAATACGCAGATTGGTACCCTCGGGGATGTGGAATTTGCTGGCTTCATCCTCCAGCGCACCCGGAGGCGTACCACCCTCATAAGGCGTTTGCTGAGAGTACTCCGGTTCAGCAAATTCACCATCCGAACTGCAAGCCGTCAGCGATAACAGACCGACTTGCATGGCGACCACAATCAACAATGGCTGCGGATACTTCACTCGGAATCCTCGTTGCTTTTAAACACGGTATTAAACATCGCGCTGTGTTCTCCCTCTGCGCGTCCAGTGCAACTCTGAACATCTCGATGACAGCTTGTTCAGAGCAGCGACTCGTGGGAACAAAATCCCCACCCCTTCGCCAAAAAATCAGCACTTTAGATCGTATATGTCCCACGACATTGTCGGCAACGCGACGAGTGCCAATCTATGCTGTTCGCTGTCTCGACTGATGCAAAATCAACGCCAAACAAAGTCGCGCGCTGCTGAGACGTTCATCAATCCTCGCCCAGTACACGATTGATCACCCGTGATGCGGCTACCATGCCAAAAGCCGCAGTCACGAAAACCACCGACCCATAGCCGCGTGAGCAGTCCAGTGAGACACCTTTGACGCCTGGTTTGGCAAAACCGATGGCACCGTCGGCCTGCGGATATCGGGGCTGCTCGGTAGAAAACACACATTCCACCCCAAAACGTCGCTTCGGATTGCGCGACCAACCATAATCGGCCCGCAGCCTCGAGCGGACCTTTGCTGCCAAGGGGTCATTCCATGTGCGCGTGAGATCGGCCACTTGAATAGCAGTCGGGTCTGTCATGCCACCGCCCCCCCCTGTACTGATGACAGGGATTTTGTTGCGTTTGCAGTAGTAGACGAGATCAGCTTTGAAGCGCACGCTATCAATGGCATCAATCACATAGTCAAAATCATCACGAATCAATCGTCCAAGCGTATTGGTCACCACCAAATCATCAATGGGTTCGCACACACCATCAGGATTGATGGCGCGAATTCGTTCAGCCATGACATCCACCTTGGGCCGTTCCAAGGTACCGTCGAGCGCATGGATCTGGCGATTGACGTTGCTCAGCGCAATATCGTCGTGATCAATGAGCACAATGTGGCCAACGCCGCTACGCGCGAGACTTTCCGCCGCCCACGACCCCACACCACCAATACCGACAACACACACTTTTAATGACTGCAGCGTCGCCAGGGCATCAGGCCCGTAGACCCGCGATAAGGCCGAAAACCGCTCGATGGGCTCTAATGCTGTGTTCATGCGTGGCGCTCATTCGCGGTCGCCACCGACAAATGCGCGACATTGTTGATACAGAGCGCATCCAGGCACACGTCAACCGGACCTTCAAAGATATTCAGGCAACAATTGTCCTGACGCACCGTGACACGAAAAGACAACGGTTGATCAAGTACGTGAGTAATGAGACTGCGCGTCACACCGCCGTGTGAGCTGATCAACACCGTATCCATTGCATGACGCTCGCGTATCATCTTCCAAAAGCTCGCCATCCGCGAGTGCAGGACCAGCAGACTCTCCCCGCCTTCAGGACTGAAGTGTTCTGGTTCGGCAATGGTATTTAGATGTTCGTACCACAGACTCGCGGGTTGGTCTTGCCAAGGACCAAAATGGCGTTCACGCAATTGTTCTGAATAAATCAGGGGCACACCGTGGTGGTGATCCATGATTGCTGCCGTCGTTAAGCGAGCACGCTTAAGGTCACTCGAATAGACATAATCGATGCGTTCCTCAGCAAGTACCGCCGCTAAAGCCCGCGCCTGCCGTTGACCTTCGGTATTTAAATCAGTATCCAATTGCCCTTGCATAATACGGCGTGCGTTGTAATCAGTTTGCCCGTGGCGGACCACTATCAGTTTCATGATTTCTTGTTCAATCCAATCGTTGGTGTAGTATATCGACGCTCGATTTTACCAAGCTCCAGTAGAATGACTACACTGCGCTCGCGCTGTCTTGCTGGTGAATAGAAAACTCGGCGACAGCGGCAAGTAAACTCCTGACAACAGTCTCTAACAGCATGAACGAAGAACAAAAACTGACTCGCCAATCCATTCGCAGTTTTGTCGTCCGCAGCGGACGTACAACCCCCTCACAAAAGCGCTCGCTGGAGCGCTTCTGGCCGCAGTATGGCATCAGCTACCAGACCACACCTATTGCGTGGGAAGCGCAGTTTGGCCGACCCGCCCCTTTGTGGCTCGAGATCGGTTTTGGCAACGGTGTCCAAACCGCATCACTCGCCGCCATGCGGCCAGAGCTGAATATCCTTGGCATCGAAATTCACTTACCCGGCGTCGGGCATTTACTCAAACTCGCTGCCGAGCAGGAACTCAACAATATCCGCCTGCTGAGGCATGACGCTGTGGACGTCTTGAACGACTGCGTGTCTGACAATAGCCTGGACCGCGTACTGCTTTTTTTTCCGGACCCCTGGCCTAAGAAGCGACACCATAAACGTCGAATAGTACAAGCCGGGTTTGTGAATTTGGTCGCTCAAAAGCTTAGACCAGGCGGCCACTTTCATCTTGCCACCGATTGGGAACCCTACGCCGAGTGGATGCTGGAAGCACTTTCAGCAAATCCAGACCTTAGCAACACGTCTGCATCCAATGACTTTGTCAACCCACCTGACTACCGCACGCAAACAAAATTTGAAAAACGCGGCCGACAGAAAGGCCATGGTGTCTGGGACCTATTATTCAAAAAAACTGTCGTTTAAATAAGTTCTTATGAAACCACCACGAACACACCCGCATCGTGGACAAATATTAATACTTGTATTTTTCACGAAGAACACCTGCTGACAGCAGGCCCAAAGATCGTTTTTCCAAACTCGCTGGCAGCTGATCCCACAACGCGCGTGGATATTCCAGCGCGCATCTCCTATACTCAGGCAGTTTTTCTACACGCTTGGTCGTCTGTGTCTGCGCCGCCATCCTCACCGTCCAACGCAGGTAAAAGGCACTGCGGCCGACTCTGTGATACTGAGCCCATGAACGATCCAATTGCACTATCGCCTGAGATGATGCTCGTACTCGCCATTTTGGCGTTTACGATTTATCTGTTCGTTTCAGAGAAAGTGCGTGTGGACGTAGCAGCCATCGTTATTATGGTCCTACTGGGTTTGACCACCATGCTCCCCAAGTTGGAACCCGTGGTGAGCACACGCGAGCTGTTTACGGGTTTTTCAAGTAACGCCGTTATCTCCATCATCGCCACCATGATCATCGGGGCCGGACTAGACAAAACCGGTGTGATGTCACGTGTTGCAGCCCTGATCCTTAAGCGCGGTGGGTCGACAGAGTCCCGCATCGTCGCCCTGGTTTCAGCCACGGTTGGGGTCATCTCAGGATTTATGCAGAACGTCGGCGCCGCCGCGCTTTTTTTGCCCGTGGTGAGCCGAATCTCACGCCGCACCGGTTTACCGATGTCGCGCTTGCTCATGCCTATGGGTTTTTGCGCCATCCTCGGTGGCACAGCAACAATGATCGGCTCCAGCCCTATGATTTTGCTCAACGATTTGCTGGCCAACTCCAATAAATCGCTGCCCGAACACCTGCACATGGAGCCCTTCCATCTCTTTGATGTCACACCGATCGGGGCGGCTCTTGTGCTCACCGGCATCGCCTATTTTGTGATTGCTGGCCGATGGGTGCTGCCGCAGCAGCAAAGTGGCGAGACAGAACGCTCTTCACGCGCATCGGACTACTTCAAGCGCGTCTACCAAATCAGTGGTGAATTGGTCGAAGCGCGCGTCCAGGTCGAAAGCCCGATGCTGGGGATGACGATCCAACAGGTTGCTGATAACTACCCGGAACTGCCCTTTCTCGTCGCCCTGTATGACGGTGAGGTGGTAAAAGTCCCTCCGGCACTCGACGAGATGATCTGGGCCAATACCGTGGTCGGCCTGATGGGCGATCGCGCGCAGATTGAAGCCTTTTGCGAGGCCTATCACTGGGAAATCAAGGGCGAACCTGATCGCTTTGCCGATGTCCTGAACGCACAGCACAGTGGTATCGCGGAAATCGTTATACCGCCAGGCTCCAGCCTCATCGGCAAAAAAATCAGCGAAATCAAACCTCGGCGGAATTTCGGCACCAACATCCTCCAAATTCACCGTTCCGAGTCCATCATTGAACACCGATTTGGTGATACCGAGCTGCGCTCGGGTGATACATTGGTGGTGCATGCGACCTGGAAGGACGTGCATAAACTCTCTCAGAACAACGATTTTGCAGTGGTAACTGACCACAAATACGAAGAGATGCGGCCCGAGAAACTGCGTTGGGCCCTGATCTTCTTTGCCATCGCCTTAGGGCTGGTGCTGTTCACAGATTTGTTGCTGTCTGTCGCGTTGCTGGTCGGTGCGATCGGTATGGTTGTGACCGGCGTGTTGAGCATCGACGAAGCCTATGAATCGGTCAGCTGGCAAACGGTGTTTCTGCTCGCCAGTCTCATACCGCTGGGCCTTGCGGTCGAAGCCTCCGGCACGGCAGCCTGGATCGCCCAAAAGACCTTGATGTTACTTGGCGACGTACCGACTTGGGTGCTGCAGGTCGTGGTCGCCTTGCTCTCCACGTTTTTTACCTTAGTGATGTCCAATGTGGGTGCGACCGTGCTGCTGGTGCCGCTGGCAGTGAATATCGCGGTTGGCGCGGGCGCAGATCCCACGATGTTTGCCCTCACCGTGGCGATCTCAACCTCCAATTCCTTCCTTATCCCTACGCATCAAGTCAACGCGCTACTGATGGGCCCTGGGGGCTATCAGGTTGCAGACTTTATGCGTGCCGGTGGCGTGATGACACTGCTCTTTCTGACCGTCAGCCTGATTATGCTGAATATTGTCTTTTGAGCCATGCTGATATAGGCTGTCGCCAAGCATAAAAGAAATCTAATAGCCTACCAGCAGCATTACGTCTGCAAGCTCCCCGCGCGAATAAAAATTCCAGTACGTCGACACTCTCCCTGAGGCCGGCGGCTGACAGATTTTTATTTGAAAATACGGGAACAGCACTATGTCCAAAAAACACCCTGTTATAGCCGTCACGGGTTCATCAGGCGCGGGCACGACCTTTGTTAAACGGGCCTTTGAGAACGTCTTTCGACGCGAGAACATCTTCTCCGCTATCGTCGAAGGTGACAGCTTTCACAGCCTGTCACGCGCTGAATTCAAAGCAGCCGTCACGGAAGCGGAACAAGACGGCAATGACCACTTCAGTCATTTTGGCCCGCAAGCCAATGACTTTCATGCCTTGGAGCGCTTGTTCAAAAGTTATGGCGAAAGTGGTACCGGCAAAAAACGCTACTACCTGCACAACGACGACGAAGCGCGGCACCACAACCAGCGTCTTGGTTGCAACCAACAGGCGGGCGAGTTCACGCCCTGGGAAGACATTCCCGCGGGATCAGACATTCTCTTCTATGAAGGCTTACACGGCTTGGTCGCCGGTGAAGACTATAACGTCGCGCAATACGTTGACCTTGGCGTTGGCGTAGCACCGAGCGTCAACCTCGAATGGATACAAAAAATCCATCGCGACAACGCAGAACGAGGCTATTCTGCCGAAGCCATTGTCGACACCATATTGCGGCGGATGCCCGATTATGTGAACCACATCACACCGCAGTTCTCACGCACCGATGTGAACTTCCAGCGTGTACCGATTGTGGATACCTCTAACCCCTTTGTCGCCCGCGATATACCGACAGCCGATGAAAGCATGGTGGTCGTCAGATTCAGTGATCCGCGAAAGTTTGACGTGGATTTCCCTTACCTACTGACCATGCTGCATGACTCCTTCATGTCACGGCGCAACTCCATCGTCGTACCTGGCGGCAAAATGGGGCTGGCGATGGAGCTGATCCTGACGCCCATCATCCAGCGCATGATCAACAGGGTGTAGGAAAGCGCACCATGCCAAGGCCGCCCAAGGACGGGCGACCACAGGCAACTCAGCGAGACCAACCCAAGGGATCGCTTGGATCAACCCCCGGCATAAACGGCTTGTCGCGCTCACTACCCGTCACCTGATACACCAGGCCAATCCAGTTCCCCACGACCGCTTCACCCGTGTCGTGCCACGTGTTATGAATACTATCGAGCACCAACGCTTCGGGAAATGTCGGCACGGCTCCCTGCCCCGACATGGCGCTTTGTAAGCGTTCACGGTATTCATCAAACACAGCAGCGGAGGTCATATCGAAGTAATGCTCAGGGAACGGCGGGTAATCCGCTCGCAAGCCATTGCAATACCGACCGACCTCACGCTTGTATTCTTTAAGCAAGGAGATGTTGTCAAACTCCGGATGCCCTTGAAAATAGACCGTACGCAATCCATCACGACTGACAGCCAGATGCACACCCGCGACTTCACTCTCTACCAAGACGTGCAAACCTGCCTGCTCAATCTGTTCACGGCTGACGTCATTAAAACGCGAGTGCGGCACATCAAAGCGGGTATTAACATCATTGACCAGCGGATGTGACTGATCAAGTACACGATGGCCAAACACACCCCAACGTTTTTGCGACAAGTGCCGGCGATGAATACCGTGTTCAAACTGCAGCACAGCGTGCGACGCCAAACACGAACACAACACGGAAGTGACGTTAGTCTGCGCCCAGTCGTACACACGCTTGAGCGGCTCCCAAAATGGCTCTCGCGACAAATCTGGCTGCGTGACATTAGCACCCGTGATAATCAAACCGTCCAAGCCGTTTGCCTGCACGTCTTCAAAACGTTCGTAGTAACGCGCCACATGCGCACGTGCCTTGTCTCCGCGCTCGATTTCATCCAGTGTGAACGGGTGTAAAAAGAACTGCGCGATTGGGTTGCTCTCCCCCACCAACCTGAAAAACTGTCGCTCGGTCGCCTCCATGGCGGCGTCCGGCATCATATTGAGCAATCCAAAATGCAATTCGCGAATATCCTGATGCTTCGCACGCTCAGGCGTGAGCACTGTCATGCCCTCGCGGCGCAGGCGTGCAAAAGACGGCAAATCATTTTGGGCAACAATAGGCATTGCGGGTACTCTCCTCAGGCGACTGCCGATCCATTGGGGATCGCCGCTTCAAGGACATCGAGAAATTCAGCTTCGGTACGGATACCAAATACATCCTGGGCGTCAATGGTATAACCGTACTCTTGAGCGATACGTGCATAACGCGGCAGGCGAGACTGAAACAAGCGCGGAAAAATCCAGCGAACAAAGTCATCGGGGTCAATGGTTGCCACGTAGTCAACACCGCGCTGTTCGCAGTAGATGGCTAGCTGCTCGTCGAGGAAAGCCTCACGATAATACAAGGGCTTGGGGTCTCTTTCAGCGCGTGCGATCAATTGCCGTTCATCAACGTCACTGGCTTTGATATACACAATCATCGTGTGCTCGGCCAACATCGCCATCACGCGCGGATCATCCAGCTCGCACAAGCTGCCACCGACATCATTGATAAAATAGTCGTAGCCGTATATCGCACGCGCCTTGTGAATGAAGTCTGGCACATCGAGCATGGCTGCAACCTCAGCCTCGTGGTGCAGACGCTGGCGACGCTTGAATTCCGTCAGCGAGAGCCCGCCCTGCGCTGGGTTGCCCAGCTTACCCAAAAACGCCGACAACGGCTTGAGATGATCAACACCGATGTTGTTTCCGATGTACACTGAATCTGATCGCAGCAAGTCGCGCAAAAACGGGACCTGCATGGCTTGCTGCTTGATGTTGTCCAGAATCGCTTCGTCGAGATAGCGCGTCCCGATGCGGTAGTCGCCCGAATAGTGAAACCAGTGATGCTCGCGGAGCATTGTGGCCAAGGCCGTTTTGCCCACACCCGACATACCGAGCAACGTTATCGATTTAAACTTCCAGTCACGAAATTGTTGCCGGCTGAGTTTCACGCGATTCCCCGTCGTTATGGTCTGAGTTAATGTACTAGCGCCGCAAGGGCAATGTGTCACACGATTCCATTCGCCCGGTTTTTAAGCCCGTCAAAAACCACGTGACGCGCTGCTCGGACGAACCGTGCGTAAAGGCATCCGGACGCACCACCCGCCCCGATTCCTTCATGAGCCGATCGTCCCCAATCGCTGCAGCTGAGCGCAGGCCTTCTTCAATGTCTCCCTTTTCGAGCAGACGACTGTTTTCGTGCGCATGATGCGCCCAAACACCCGCATAGCAATCAGCCTGCAGTTCGGCGCGCACCGACAAGGCGTTGCCTTCGGCCTTGCTCATCCGTTGCCGCGCGCGCTGCACCGCCAGAGACACACCCATCAAGTTTTGTAGATGATGACCCACTTCATGGCCCAGCACATAGGCACGGGCGAAATCGCCAGCGCCTCCCATGCGCTCGAGCTCCCGATAGAAGCTCAGGTCAATGTAAATCTTATAATCCGCCGGGCAATAAAACGGCCCTACCGCCGCCGATGCAAAACCACAGGCGGAATCGACACTGTCTGAGAACAGCACCAGTCTAGGATCTTTATAGCGCGCGTTGCGCACGGCAAATTCACGAGACCACACGTCCTCTGTTGATGCGAGAATCGCAGAGACAAACTGGACGTTTTCATCATCTTGCTCAGTGGGCGCTGTGGTCTGTATGCCGCCCTCCAAAGGCCCGAGCAATTGGGTCACGTCTTGGCCCAAGAATAGGCCCAGGACAATCAACAACAGCGTGCCAATGCCACCGCCGACCTTGACGCCACGCCCGAGCCTGCTCGAGCCGCGCCGATCTTCAACATTTGCGCTTCGCCGCAACCTTTTCCAACGCATCTGGCTTCCCGTGTTTTACTAGGCACTTGCCGATCGACCCGCTATTTTAGTGTAGTGTAACGATCAACAGCAACACAGGCAGGTAGCAAGGGGCCTCGCCCACATCGGACGGCAATACAGTTATGCAGTCATGAACCTCATCGACACCCACAGTCATTTTGACGACCCTCGCCTCGATGCAGAGCGGGATCGTATCTACGCTGATGCGCAAGCGGCTGGGGTTGTCATGCAAGTTGTGCCTGCCATCAGCGCGGCAACCTGGCCGCGCACGCGGGCGATCTGCACTCGCTACCCCGGATTGTACCCCTGTTACGGGCTCCACCCCTGGTTCCTTGACGAACACGCCCTCACAGACCTTGATGGGCTCGCCGCTTGGCTGAACAGCAATCCCGCCGTAGCCATTGGCGAATGCGGCCTCGACTATTTTAAACCCGATCTCGACAAGGCCCTGCAAACGACACTGCTGCGCGGGCAACTGTCACTCGCCGCTGACCTGGACTTACCGGTCGTCCTCCACGGCAACAAAGCCATTGAAGCGCTTATTTTGGAGTTGCGCCGCAGCAACGTACGCAAAGGCGTGGTGCACAGTTACAACGGCAGCCTACAGCAAGCCCACCGCCTGATCGAACTCGGGTTTTATGTTGGTTTGGGCGGCGCGATGACCTA
>DOIU01000314.1 GCA_003511825.1 Gammaproteobacteria bacterium
AAACAGCTCGGCACCCAACACCGTTGACAGATACGCAACCGTTTTACCGCGCCAGCTGTCGGTGTCGTCGTTGGCGATCGCGACGAGGCGCGTCAGTATCTGACTCGCCAGACTATGCGGGTCGGCGAGCAAGATCGGGAGGACAGGCTCAGACAGCTTGATCCCGTAAGGCAGCACCTCGGCTTGCAGCGTACGCCCCTGTCCTTGGGAGTTGAAGTATCGCACCTCCAGCGTGTCGCCGCGCGCAATGGGCGCACGCGTGCGCTCGTAGAACGTCACCGGCGTGAGCGGCGAGACGCCAAGGTGCAGCTTGAATTGATCGTGACTGATTTGTCGTGCCGGGACATAACCCAGCTGTGCATGTTCAACGTGCTGGCTGCTGATATGCGGAGAGACCAAGGTGTTCGGTAGCAGTTTCACGCTGTTGCCCCGGTAGGCGCGGCCGGTTGACACTACCAGATGCGCCAGGTCGGCGGCTTTTTTTAAGCGGGTGAGAGGCGTGTCGGTTATCTGCGGCAGTTGCTCGGCGATCGCGTCGTGGGAAAAACCGCTGACCCAAAAGGGCGCGACAGACTGCGCCGGGGATGCGAGAGCGTGTTGCGACAGCGCCAGCAGCGATGCCACCACCAGTGCCCGGACGAAGCGTGTATTCATGTTCAGCCTTAACCTTCATGAGGCGCGCCGCTCGACGGCGTCTTACCACAAGGTACCGCCAGCGCACAAAGACGCCGATTCTCACACAGCGCAGACAACGATGTAAACAAGAATCATTTCGGTTAAGGTGTGCAGAGACGTTGAGGTCGGGGGCTAGCCCGTGAGGTTGATCATATCGCCTTTCTCAAACACGCAGAGCTGGCCCGGCAGGATTTTGTGCCAGGTTTCGTTGTCCGTGAGGGGTTCGGTGGCGACCACCGTGACGATATCGTTGGGCGTGGTTTCCCGGACAAAGTCGATCGTGACATCGGCATCGCGCAAACGCGCTTCGCCAAACGGTGCCCGGCGAGTAATCCAGTAGAGTTTGGTACTGCAATAGGCGAACAGAAACCGCGAATTGCTCAAGAGCATATTAAACACGCCCATTTCGCTGAGGATATAGGCATGCTTTCTGAGCAGGCGGGCCAGTGCCTCGGTGTCATCCGGCATGCTGTCAAACTGCTTGCTCATGGCGTTCAGCAACCAGCAAAACGCATACTCACTGTCCGTGGTGCCGACGGGCTGGATGTGGTCTTGGCGAATGGCGTTAAAAATCCCCGGCATTTGGCCATTGTGCGCAAAACACCAATACTGTCCCCACAGCTCGCGGATGTAGGGTTGCGTATTCTCCAGGCAAATGTCACCGACATTGGCGTGGCGGATATGGCCGATCACCACATCCGATTTGATCGGATACCGACAGACGAAATCGGCGATCGGCGAATCGATGCTCGGGGCGGGGTCGTGAAAACTGCGGCAGCCCTTGCCCTCAAAGAAAGAAATACCCCAGCCATCGCGGTGTGGCCCGGTGCCGCCGCCGCGGCGTACCAGCTCTGAAAAACTGAAGCAAATGTCCGTGGGCACGTTGGCGCTCATGCCGAGAAGTTCGCACATCGTGTCGGGGTCCTCTATCAATGACTCAGGGATAAACATAGCAGGATTGGGCCCGTTTCTGTACAGGGGCGGCTTGCAAAGGTTTCAATCGGTACCATAGAATAAAAACGATTCTCGTTTGTATCTTCTACCGGTGCCTCGTGTACCGGGCTTTGGGAGCGTAGTTTTGGCCGATGTAGACATGCCCGATGTGGACCTTATTCAAGCCGGCAGTCTGAGCGGTCTCTATCGAGAACACCACAGCTGGCTGCAGAATTGGCTGCGATCGCGCCTGGGCAATGTCATGGATGCTGAGGATGTTGCACAAGACACCTTTGTCCGCGTCATCCGCTCACGCCAGGATGTGGCTAGCCTGCGCAAGCCGCGCGGTTTTTTGGTGACGGTGGCGCGCGGTTTAACCATTGGCCTCTTCCGTCGTCGCAGTCTCGAGCAACAATACCTCGACGCGCTCGCCCATCTGCCCAAACCCGAATGGCCCTCCGAAGAGGAGCAGGCCCTGGTCCTCGAAACCCTGCTCGAGTTTGATGCGATGCTCGATGGCTTGGGCCACAAGATCCGCCAGGCGTTCATCTATGCCCAATTTGAAGGGCTGACCTACGTCCAAATCGCCGCGATACTCGGGGTCTCTGACCGCACCGTTAAGAACTATATGGCCAAAGCCCTCGCGCACTGCTGTCTTTACCGTCGGCAATTGGCGGGCGCGTGACTCCCGACGACAGCGTGTCCGGCGACATGACGGAGGCTATTCACGCCGCCGCACGCTGGCATGTACTGCTGCAGTCGCCCGATGTCAGCGACGCCGAGCGGCACGACTGGCAGCAGTGGCTGGAGGCTGATGAGCGCCACCGTCAGGCCTGGCGTGAGGTCAAAAGCCTGCAAGCGGATCTCGCAACAGTGCCGGGCGAGGTCGTGGGGCCGGCACTGCGTGGCGCTGACAAGACGCGACGGGAATTGCTGCGCCGGTTGGGTATGGTGGCGGTGGCCGCGCCGTTGGCGTGGGCCACATGGCGCTGGGTGCCATGGCAGCGTTGGCAGGCGGCCTACACCACCGCGACCGGCGAGCGACGGACGTTTACCCTCGAGGATGGCAGCCAGTTGATCCTCAATACCGCCAGTGCCGCTGACGTGACGCTCAATGAACAGTCGCGCGTGATCACGCTGTACGCCGGCGAAATTTTGGTGCAAACCGAGCCAGACGTGTATTACCCACCGCGCGCATTTCGCGTAGAAACCCCCCAAGGACGCGTCACCGCCTTGGGCACTCGGTTTACGGTCCGCGTTGATGACTCCCGCACGCGCGTGAGTGTGTTGGAAAAAGCCGTGCGCATTGAGCCGACGCGGGCGCCGGCCGGGCAACGTCTGCAACAGGGGGACAAGACCTTGTTCAGTGACCGGCGGGGGCCG
>DOIU01000320.1 GCA_003511825.1 Gammaproteobacteria bacterium
ACACGGTCTGACCGAATGGGATTAGGCAAGACGCCGCGCCTACTGCTGCTGGATTTGGACTGCGTCACCCTCTACGGCGGCAATCCGCGTGATGGACTCCCCCCGGAGGTGTATTTATTGCACCCAGATTTGCCCGACACCCTGGCCCAATTCGGCGCACCCGTTGTCTTACTCACCCACCGCTCGCGCGAAGATGCTGACTACCTCAACCGCTGTTTGCAGGCGCACGGGGTTGTCGTGCAAGGTATCGTGTCAGCACGGGAGTTGTTCCTGTCTGCGCTCAGGCAGGGGAAGATCAGACTGCTGGTGAATAAAGGGCTGAGCAAGTCACTCGCACTCGACTGGCTCGAACGTCGCTACGACTGCAAACGCACAGACATGGTGCTCATCGACGATCGCGCTGAAAACCTCCAAGAGCTGTGTGACAACGGTATGCAGGCCGGCATATTGGCCCCGTTCGTGGCACCGGACAGCTTCGATCAACAGGCAGAGTTGACCACGTTTCAGTTTGCCGATGTGGTGGCGCAATGGCACGCACCGCAAGCCTGGCCCACACCGATTTTCACACCGCCAACGTGCACTCGCACCCTTGCAGAACTGCCGCTGATCGGCAGCCTCTCCAGTGCTAAACTCAGCTATTTTGAGCAGGGTCGCCAATTGATTAAATCGCTCAGGCGATGGCAGCAGCGCCTGTTCCGGTCGAGCGTTCAGTAAATGAAGGTGTTGTTTTTTATTGGCAGTTTGCAGTCAGGTGGGGCAGAACGCGTAGCTGTGCGCCTGTCTGATGGTTTTGCAGACACCCTTGGCTGGGATACAACCCTGGTTACCGGCGATGCCATCGCCACCGACTTTTACATCACCGAACACGCGAAGCGACACTCGCTGGGTTTTGATTACAGCAACAGCCGGAGTCTGCGCGAACAACTGCATCGCGTGCGGCAAGTCAGGCGCTACATCCAGGCAGAAAAGCCCGACCTCGTGGTGTTCTCCTCGATTGACTTCGCCTTGCGCGGCCTCTTTAGTACGCTGGGTATGCGAGTGCCCAAAATCGTCTGCGAGCACAATAACTACTTCGCGGTGAAAAGTCCGCGGAAGCGGCGAATTCGCAATCGCTTATACCCCTTTGCTGACCGCATTTTCCTGCTGACGCAACGCGATATCCCCAATTACCCGCCACAGATCCAAGCCAAATGTAGGGTCGTCTCTAACCCGTTGGGCGTGGATGGGCACTATTGCGAGCACACCTTCAACGGGCGTTTGCTTGCCATCGGCCGCTTAACCGAGCAAAAGGCCTTTCACCGTATGCTTCACGTCATGGCCTTGCTGCCGGACACCTTCACACTGGATATCGTCGGCGAGGGGCCGTTGGACGCAGCGCTGAAATCCACGTCCGAAGCCATGGGGCTGACACATCGCGTCACCTTCGCAGGCCGGATATCGGACGTGAGTCGTTACTATCAAGAGGCCAGCCTGCTGCTGATGACATCGCTGTTTGAGGGCTTGCCGATGGTGATTGCCGAGGCCAACGCACACGCCGTGCCCGTCGTCAGCTACGACTGTGAAACCGGGCCGCGTGAAATGATACGAGACGGTGAAACCGGCTTTGTCATTGCCGATGACGACGCCGATGACATGGCCGCCGCGATCCAAGGTTTGGCGAATGACCCCGAGCGATACCAACGTATGCGTGATGCGGCCTACGCTGCCGCTGAGCAATACAGCCTGGCCAACACGCTCACGAACTGGCAATCCGCCGTCGCTGAGCTGTGCGACGACAACGGGTAGCTAACTCGCTAATTCAGCAGCAAACGGCGCACGTCTGCCAGCAAGACACAGTAGCGCTGCAGGAACCGCGCGGCTTCAGCGCCATCAATCACGCGATGATCGTAACTTAAGTCCAGCGGACACAGCCGTCGCGGCACAAATCCTTCCCCGTTCCACACCGGTTGCATCTTAGCGCGGCTGATGCCCAATATCGCCACCTCCGGCGCATTCACGATGGGGGTGAAACCGGTTCCGCCAATGCCGCCGAGACTGGAGATCGTCATGCTCCCACCTTGCATTTCACTGGGTTGCAATTTTTTAGCACGAGCGCGGGCGCTGACATCAGCCATTTCACGGGCCAGATCGGCAATGGATTTTTGATCCCTCTCGCGGATGACGGGCACCACCAAGCCACTGGGGGTGTCGACGGCCATACCGATGTGGCAATAGTGTTTTTGGATAATCGCTTGGCCATCACTGGCGAGTGAGCTGTTAAAGCGGGGAAAGGCGCGCAAGTTAGCCGCCAGCGCTTTCATGTAAAACGCAAGCCCGGTAATGCGAAGACCGGCGTATTCGGCATCGTCCTTGAGTTCACGCCGAAAGTTTTCCAGATCGGTAATGTCGGCTTCGTCATGGTGCGTCACCATCGGCAGATTCACCCAGGTGCAGTGAAGATGTTCGGCCGAGAGGCGCTGAATGCGGCTGAGCTCGACGCGTTCAACGTCACCGAACGCGGCAAAATCAACGGTCGGCAAAGGAGGTAATGCACGGTCTCGATCATTCGGTGCAGCACCTGCATAAGGCGCCGTGCTCTGTCCTAAGGCCGACTTCACAAACGCTTGCACGTCCGACTTGAGGATACGTTGCTTGCGTCCCGTCCCTGGCACTTGGCGAATATCCGCGCCTAATTATCGCGCAAAACGCCGCACACTTGGGCTGGCATGCGGTGGCTTGTCGCCGCGGCGAGCCACATGCGCCGTCGGCGACGGTGGCACCGACGCACGAGAAGAGGAGGACGATGGCTTAGCGGCGACTGGAGATGCAGCCTGTTCAGGCGGTTCGGTTTGCGCAGGTTCGGGAGCAGAGAGCGGTTCAGCTGTCAAAGGCACCTGCGCCTGCGTGATCACACCGATCACGTCGCCGCATGACACCCGGTCTCCGGTCTTGACCCGCAGTTGGATCAATGTGCCACTGGCACTGGCGGGAATCTCCATGCTGGCCTTGTCGCTCTCAACTGTCAGCAAGGAATCCTCGGCGTGGATGTCATCACCTTCCTGGACCAACAACTCGATGATCTCCACCTCCTTAAAATCACCGATATCCGGGACAAGGAGTTCAACACTGTCTGGCATGCGGTTTCTCCCGGGTCAAGCCGCGTATCATGCGCGATACGGGTCAGGTTTGTCGGCATCAATCGCGTAGCGACGAATCGCCTCGCCAACGCGCGTCGCGTCAAGCTGCCCCGCATCCGCGAGTGCTTTGAGCGCCGCGATCGCCACGTGGTAGCGATCCACCTCAAAATGACGCCGCAAGTTGGCGCGCGTGTCCGAGCGTCCAAACCCGTCCGTCCCCAACACCACATAATCAGCCGCGATATCGCTGCGAATCTGGTCAGCATACGCTTTCACGTAATCACTGGCTGCGATCACTGGGCCGGGCTTGCAATTAAGGTGTCGTGCGACCACGGATTGCCGAGCGTCTTCTTCAGGATGCAAACGGTTCCATCGCGCCACGGCACGCACGTCCTTGCCAAGCTGGTTGAAGCTGGTCACGCTCCAGACCTGAGCGGTCACGCCCCAATCTGCCTTCAAGAGCTCGGCCGCGGCCATGACTTCACGCAAAATAGTGCCTGAACCCAGCAGTTGCACCTGCGCCGCCTCTCTGCCGGTATCGGCGGGCAGGGCGTAGATCCCTTGGACGATGTCCTCTTCAACGCCCTCGGGCATGGCCGGTTGCGGATAGTTTTCATTCATCGCCGTGATGTAGAAAAACACATTCTCCTGGTTCTCCATCATCCGCCGCATACCGTGATGGACAATCACCGCCATCTCATAGGCAAAGCAGGGGTCATAGCTGACACAATTGGGAATCGTGCTCGCCAGCACGTGGCTGTGACCGTCTTCGTGCTGCAAGCCTTCGCCGTTTAGCGTCGTGCGGCCCGCCGTGCCACCGATCAGAAACCCACGGGCGCACATATCGCCCGCCGCCCAGGCAAAATCACCGATACGCTGAAACCCAAACATGGAATAGTAAATAAAAAACGGAATCATACTGATGCCGTGCGTGCTGTAGGCCGTCGCCGCCGCTATCCACGAACTCATTCCGCCGGCTTCGGTGATGCCTTCTTCCAGGATTTGGCCAGTCTTGTCCTCCTTGTAAAACATGACCTGATCGCGGTCTTGCGGCGTGTACAACTGCCCGACAGACGAGTAAATGCCCAATTGCCGAAACATGCCCTCCATACCAAAGGTGCGCGC
>DOIU01000069.1 GCA_003511825.1 Gammaproteobacteria bacterium
GCTTTGTAATAACACTCGCCACGTACCGTCCAGCCTCGTTCAGGCGAACCCGTAAAATCCGAACAGTTAACTTGCCCGTTGCTAAACACCTGCCCATTGCTGACATAGCGCCAACCACTGATCGGTAAGTGCGACATTGCCGTATCAAGATAGTTAGTCAGCGACAAGCTTTGTGATGTTGTTACGGGTTCAAACTCCGTATCGGCCTCGTTGATTTCACCCTCGATAAACCGCGATACGAACTCTAGCCGATTCCAGCTCCAGATGGGAAAACTCAGCAATAAGGGCAAAGCCGCCGACAAGGGTGGATACCAGAGCCGATACTGACTGTATAGAACAAAGCTCACCACCACGGGCACCAGCGCAAACACGAACGAAGCGGACAAGCTGAGCCCAGGGGATGACCTGACAAGGAAAAACAGCAGCAATACGAGCGAGACGGCAATCACGACGATACCGGTGTAAGGGTGCGCTGCACTCACCAGGCGCCCGTCTCTCAGAGCGGCAAATAAGGTGGCATGCACTTCCACGCCAGACATAGGGTGAGCGTTGTTGGACACCGGGGTCGGCAAAATATCACCCAAACCAACAGCGGTTACGCCCACGAACACATGCTTGCCTGCCAACGCATCTGGCCCCACTGCACCCGAGAGCACCTGGCTTGCAGAATACGTGGTGAAGGTTCCCCCCTGCCCGTAAAACGGGATGAAGACCTCATGATCGGAAACCCACGCGTAAATCTGCGGTCGAGCATCCCGAAGCGCGCCGGGCAATGGATCAGGCGCTTGCTCCAGCAATTCTGCCAACGCGAGGCTGAGCGTCGACCAGTGCGCCGATTTAAAACCCGATTTCAGATTCACACGACGGACTATCCCATCGGGATCCACCGGCATAAACACATGCCCCAAGCCCGCAACCGCCAGCGTCATCTCAGCAATCGGCAAAGCCTCGGGGTTGCGCTTACCGGCACTGTACTCACCCGTCAGTATCGGTAATACAACCTGACCATGGCGCGAAATTGCACCCGCCAGCTGCAAATCATCAGCGACAGAATCTCGATCAGGTTCGGTGAGGAGAATATCAAAGACAATGGATTGCGCGCCCGCATCAGTAATCGACTCAACCAGGCGAGCCTGGATCTCACGGGACCACGGCCAACGCCCCGTCTCCTGCAAACTGCGAGAATCAATACCAACTATGGCAATATCTTCTGCGGGCTGGGCACGACCAATCTTGACCCATATATCGTGGATCAGGAAATCAGGCTTTTCAGTCAAACCCGCCCAATTCAATGTGGCGCTGATAGCCAGCAAGAAAAGATAAAAATACAATAGCGAGGCATAGCTGACTTGCCCGGAATGCCTTGGTACACGTGTTGACGCACTGTCTGTTGTGCCAGTCACGCCTTACTCACCACACTCCGCCACATCACGACATAAATGAACTGGACAAGCATCTCGGCAAATCATCGGCCTTCAGTCAATGAGCTGAAATACTGACGGGTTCGCCAAACTGACTGACGTGGCCCCCGGGAAAGAGCGCGCGCGCTCTCGCCCACAAGGTGACACCTTCGCCCAACCCAAGATAGGCACCATCCTCATCAATCGCCAGATCAACGCTGGTCGCACCGATGAAGTTGCGATCCTCTGCAACTTGTATCTCATACCCAATCGCGCCAGCGACACGGTTAACGAGAGAGAACGCCGCACCATCGGTGTGATGCGTCGCGCTGAGCGATGGCGCTGAGACACCAGATCGCAGCTGCGCGAGAATAACAGGCACCACCGTGGGCAAACCCGTGAAACCCTCCGTGTCGACAGCGCGCAGCGTCAGGAAATGTTGTCCACCCTGCTGTATCTCCAGACGAATCCCGCTGTCTGACTGGCGGGCCTGGAACGCCACGTCACTGCCCGCCGCATCTGAGGAGATTCGCAGCTCATAGGTTTCAGCAGCGGAGTCCTGCCACCAATCGATACGATCTTGAGGGCTGATCCGATTGGGCAACGCCTTAACCGTCGGCTCCGGCAACAAAGGTTTTAACAAGCCTGGCACTTCCCCGGCGACCGTCACAATGCCATAACCAGCATCGACATCCTTACCGCCACCACCCGCGCTAACAGCAACCTGCCCCTCCAAGACGCCCGTCAGCGACTTTGCTGGCTGCGCCGATGTGTCGAACACAGTACCTCGCACCGCCGCCGAGCCACTCGGCGTATTAATCAGAAACTTCACATCTCTGCCACTGGGTTTATTCACTCGAGACTGGACCGTCCCCTTTTCTGCGTACAATTCAATCACGCACGGTTTGTCTTCCGCCTCACAGGCAATATCCACGACCGAGACATGGCTGTCGGGTTGGATGTTGACCACACTGCCCGACCTAAACTCAAGGCTGACGAAACCCTGTTTGCCCGTTTGAATTTCATCGCCAACTTCAATCTGTGCACCTCGCGGCAGCGCCTCGAATGACGCCTCCTCAGCACGCCGGACCCGCACGTCTCCCTTGACAAACAGCACCACGGCCCGCTCTTCAGAACGAGTGTAAATCAGCGGAATCCGTATGATCTGCCCCACCTGAAGCATGGCTGGATTTTGGATGTTATTGTGGTGAGCAACAGCAGGCCAATGCACAAAGGAACGCATTTCTCGCTGGACGATCTCAGAAAGAGTTTCACCTGGCTGCACGACCACGTGCTTTTCGTGACGAAAATCCGGTGAGGCGTGCAGCGTGAAGGAAAACAGCAGTGCGGCGACAAGCCACACCGCTTGTCGCTGCTGAAGGTCGGTGGGCAGCTTACTCATCCAGGCGATAGCCATGTTGGTAAATGGAAGTCAGTCGCCAACGA
>DOIU01000268.1 GCA_003511825.1 Gammaproteobacteria bacterium
CGGTGATTGGCACACCGGCAGAGGGAATATTGAATTTTGGTAAGAGCCCAAGTGCTGCAATCAAGGCGGCATACAGCGCGATATGGGCAATAGACTTATCGTGATTCACAAATTTCTCCAATAGATAAGGACCAGCAGGCCAACTTGTTATGAGCGGCTGACGCGCTCGCGCGCAACGGCTACACCACCTCGTGCCTGTAAAGCCTCACCAACTGTTTCCGCCATTCTCAGCGCCTGAAGTGTAAAAGGTGCCAAGAGTCGCCAGCGAGGGTTTCGCGACGACCGAGCACGCCAAGACTCCGTCAAGGCTTCCATCGTCGCGAGTAAAACCGGGGCGAATCGTACCATTAGAGCCACCGCCAGAGAAAGCCGGCGTGGCGACAGACCCAAGGGCGCAAGCGGCCTGAACAGCGGCGTCATCGCCGTCATCATGTCGCGCATCCGTGTGGTTAAGGTCACCAGATTCGCGAGCAATAGCATGGCGATGAGTCGGATCAAGACTTGGCCCGCCTGCGCGTAGCTGCCCGCCAAGACATGCAAAAGACCGATAATCGCCAGAAACGGCAATACCGGACGCAACAAGGCAATGCGAGCGAACATCTCCCGCCCGGCCGACAGGTACAAGGCCAACACACACAGCAGAAAGGCACTCAGGACCGGCAGCGAATCCACCGGCAACATCAGCATGCTGCTGACACACAAGACGAGGAGCTTGCTCCCGGCAGACAGGCGATGCATCCAGCTCTGGCGATCGACATACAGCGCGATCACTGCTCAGTCCCCCACGCCGGCTCGGCATGGAGTCGGGCCATCGCATCGGCACGGTATGCCGGCAACACCTCTGCGGGGACGCCGTCGCGATGCACGCCACCGTCGCGCAACCAGATCACGCGCTCAAACCCGGCCAGCAACTCAAGATCATGCGACACCATCAGCACCCGCTCAGCCTGCGTCTGCATCAAACCGAGCAAGCGATGCCGGGTGGTCAAATCCAGGCTTGAAAACGGCTCATCCAGTAGCAACAAGCGCGGGCGCATGATCAACACGCTGAGCACGCAAACAAACTGCTTTTGCCCTTCCGACAAGCAATGGACCGGCTTGTCGGCAAGCGCCTCTACCCGGTATTGGCGCAAGAAAGCGCGCGCACCGGTTTCCGCCTCCTCAGCAGACTGGCCGAGCTGCTCCAAACCAAACGCCAGCTCTTCGGCAACCGTCGGGAAGATGAGCTGATGATCAGGGTTTTGGAAGATGAAGCCGGCCAGTGCCGGCAGAAATTGACCATGCTGGCGCGTGTCATGGCCAAACACGTTCACAGTACCGGCATCGGGCAACAACAAGCCATTGAGCAGCTTCAGCAAGGTGGATTTGCCCGCACCGTTGTCGCCCACCAAGCCAATACTGCGCTCGTTCAAGGACAGGGATATCCCGTCGAGCACTGTGCGCTCGCCGCGGTCAACAGTCACCTCCGACAGCGTCACCGCGTCCGTTTGAGCGATGGGTTTGGCCGACGCGGCCGCTGTTTTTTTGCGCAACCAAGCGAGCATGGCGCAATTACCTCAAACCGGCTGAATAGGATGCCGCGGATGGGGGACTGATGAGACACCTGAGAATGACTGACACGGGAAGTAGAACCGACTGGGTAATCGCGAGACCAACAAACGCGCAGTATAGCAACCCCGCAACCCCGGAGACAGTCACAGGCCCCTGCCGGACCAGGCCTGAAGTCAATCGTGAGATGCCATGTAACCGGTTACATCCGTGACAAAACCTTCCCTCATCAGCCCGAAACCCGCGCCCAATACCGCTCAATGCGGGCCGAATGCACTCCTCATCGCGGACTTGCCCCACAAAAAGCGAGCAGCTAACCCCTATACACGGCGCAAAACCCCTAAAGACTCAAGCCGCCTCGATGGCGCACCGTGCCGGCGACAGGATACAGAAGCGCCTGCCAGCGCCGATACCAGCCTCTGTACAACAAGTTCCTGGATAAGCCAATGAAACTGTGGGCAATTTTTATCGCCTCACTGCTCGTCTCTCTGCCTGTCGCCGCCAATGAGGATATGCTCATCCCCATGCACAGCCACGGCACGCACACGTACTATATTCACTCTGTGATTCACGGTGCCGGAGAATACTCGATGCTCGTGGACACCGGCTCCGGCTATTCAGTGATCAACCAAGACACGCTTGACCGCCTGATGGCGCAAGGCCAGGCAACCTACGTCAGCCGCTTGCGCGGAAAAATGGCCGACGGTAGCGAGCGCATTGTGCCCTTGTACCAGATTTCCGCCATCACACTGGGCAATACCTGCGTGATACGCGATATCAAAGCCGCCGTCATTCCCAACAGCGCCCGGCAAATTATCGGTATCTCTACACTGATGCAGGCGGCGCCCTTCTCCATGGCATTCGATCCGCCAGTGCTGTCCTTAAGCCAATGCGAGCTTGCCTTGCCAAACCCACAGACCGTCGCCGCCATCTCGGTGCCGGATAGTCACCCGGCAGCAGCCCCCGCCCCAGCGCAATAACCCACGACAACCGCTGTGAAATCTCGGGCAACTTCGGCATACTGGCGCCGCGTTTACCACGAGGTTTCCCCAATGCGACGATGGTCAAGGCGCTACCGCTCCGCCCTCAAACCACTCAGCCTGATGATCGCACTGGCCGCGACCACGGCCTGTAGTATTGCACCAACGCCCAAGATCGATACCCAACCCCAGCCGACAGCAACGCCGGGCTGCACAGACCGCTATCACTGGCTCGAGACCTATGCCCAAATCCCGCCCGACGCACTGAACCAAGAAGTCGCCTTGATCGATCAGGCCCTGACTGAACAGAACAACGCGTGCACGCGGCTGCGCTTTGCAATTCTGATGGCGACGCCACGCGCCGCTGTGCAATCGGATGGACGCGCCATCCTACTGTACGACGCACTGCGCAACGATCCGTCGCTGAGCCCAGCTGATCAGCGCTTCGTCAACGCGCAACTGGCCCATATCCGCCAGCGCGAAAAACTGCGCCGTCAAGCGCTTGCGTTAGGTGAACGCTGCGCCGATAAACATCGCTCGCCACCGGGAAACGCCCAATGACGCAATCATCACAGGCAAACACAGACTTCGCCGCGACCTTACTGGCCGGCGGCTTGATTGGCGCACATCGCGGCCACCGAGCGCACTTTCCGGAGAACACGCTGGCAGCCTTTCGCGACTGCGCGCGCGGTTGCGACTTTATAGAGCTGGATGTTCGCTTCAGTCGCGACGGCACCCCCATGGTGTTCCACGACCCCACACTCACACGCACCACCAACATTGCCGATTGCGATCGCTTCCA
>DOIU01000540.1:0-316 GCA_003511825.1 Gammaproteobacteria bacterium
CAGGGTGACCGTACCGTCGACGGAATTGGCCACAGCCGCCACCTCCGTGGCCCGCCCTTCTGGCAGTGCGCTGCTGTCCTTTGGCCCCAGCCCAACGTTCGCCGCTGTGTAAAAGCTCGCAATGAGCACCACCGCGATAACTGCACTTGTAACCCCGACCAGACGCATGCTTGTGTTAACCCCTTTCTCTCTGCTTTGGGAATCGTATACTACCGCTTACCGACAGAACATACAGAAAAAACGGAGAGACTCGTCATCAAAATCCGAAGAATCTGGACCCGGATCGGGCAAATCCTGCTAGTGCTGCTAGTGCTGC
>DOIU01000540.1:615-3607 GCA_003511825.1 Gammaproteobacteria bacterium
TGCTAGTGCTGCTAGTGCTGCTGGTGATGTCTTTGCTTGTGGGCATGTACATCATGCGCGATGCCGCCATTGTTGGTTCCGGCTACCAGGCAAAAAAGCTTTGTTCGCATGTGTTTCTTGCTGGGCGCAGCGAATCGTCGGTGATGCAAAATGAACTCGAGCCGTTCAACCCGCTGATGAGTCAGATCACCCACACCATCGACCACGACGCGCAATCGGTGACGGCGACTGCTTTCCGTCTGATTTCGGCTACGGCGGTTTACCGGCCTGGATACGGGTGCACCCTGAGCAACGATGACGCGCCGCCATTGCCTGCACTCGCCGTTCATGAAAAACACGATGCAATCCGTGCCACGCTTGCGAATAGCCCTTGGCCCACCGGCGACGACACGGCCGACCGTCTAGCACGCAATCCTGGGCTTGAGGCGGTTGTTGATCAGGCCTTTTCTGAACCCTCAGGCGATACCCAAATACGCACGCGAGCCGTGGTCATTGTGCATAAAGGCCAAATTGTCGCCGAACGCTATGCCCAGGGCTTCGACCTGAACAGACGATTTCATTCTTGGTCCATCACCAAAAGTTTGACGAGTGCGCTGATCGGCGCTCTGGAGGCGGATGGTAAGTTATCCCGCGACGAGCTCGCACCGGTTGCAGCGTGGCGCACGCAGGATTCGCCGCATAGTGACATCACCATCACCCATTTGCTGCAGATGTCCGGTGGCTTTGATTTCGCGCACAACTTGAGCCCTATCGGTAAACGCCAGTTGGTCTTGTTTGGCGGCGTTGACACGGTTGCAGAATCCATAGACACGCCACTGCAGGCAGCGCCCGGCAGTCGATGGGAATACGCTAATCCTAATCCCCATGTGCTGGCCGGCATTGTGGGCGATATCGCCGGCGGTCTGCCCGAGTCCGTGGCGCTGCTCAATGAGCGTCTGCTGCTGCCGACGGGTATGCGCAATACGGTGATTGAGCCCGATGCCTTCGGCAATCTGGTGGTCACTTCATTTGGTTGGGCCAGTGCGCGGGACTGGGCACGGCTGGGGTTGCTGTATCTGAACAACGGCAACTGGGCGGGCCAGCAACTCTTGCCTGAAGACTGGGTTGAATTCAGCACCACGCCTGCGGCCGCGGCCGCGTATGAAAACTATGGCGCACTGTGGTGGCTCAATCGCGGCATAGACAACCCCGACACCACGCCATGGGCCGGCTCAAACCCACCGTTCTGGTCACTGCCCGCCGATGCTTACTTCGCCATCGGTCACGAGGGCAACTATTTGGGCGTGTTTCCCAGTCAGGATCTGGTGATTGTGCGGCTTGGCCTGACGCGCGATCGCTGGGCCTGGCGCTTTGAGCCGTTTGCGCGGCAGGTGTTGGATGTGTTGGAAGCACAACCTTGAGTGTTTTGGATCGAATGTCGACTACCCGTTCCGGATGACTACGCCAGCGAACCAGGATCTATTGTTGTACTTCTGATGCTGTTCTGCGCAGGAATCTATTTATCCTGGCAGATGGTCGATCAGCGTAACGGGATCAGGTAGTAGATCGTGGAGTCCGGTGAATCCGGCTGAAACTCCCGCCCGTACTCCTCGATGTCAGCTTGCAGGTTGTGCTGGTACTGCGATTGCAGCAGCCAGTTTGAGTAGATGTAGTTGACGGTGTTGTTGATCAGGCTGGTCTCGCCGTGGTGGGCGAAGCGCGCGTAGCGCGTCTCGGGTAGCGTCAGCAGTTGCATGTCCGCGGGAATGTGGGCGTCGGAAGACGGCACCTCACAGACGGCTGCGTAACGCAGTCGGTCCGTTTTCTCCTCGGTTTGTTGGATGATCCCATATGCCTTCTCTGGCACAGCGTCAACGATCTCCGCCATGCGGGGAACAAAGGCGCCCCACAGGGCCGGCAGCTGCTCGGCGATGTTGTTGCGCTCAGAGTCTACGCTGTAGAAGGTGGTCTCGAGTCCCACAAACAGCCGACGCGGGTGCACGACAATCTGCGGTTCCAGTGTGACGTGCTGGTTGAGGTGGCGCAGATAGGCCGTGTTGATCTCCAGCTTGCGGTATTGGAAGTGGCGCGCGTCACGCCGGCGTGCATCGCCGGGCGTCATATCGAAGGCCTTCTTGAAGGCGCGCGAGAAGCTCTCTTGTGATTCAAATCCGGCTGCGAGCGCGATGTCAATGATCCGCTCGTCGGTGTCGCTGAGTTTGTGCAAGGCGTTGGCCAGTCGTCGCGAGCGAATATAGCGCTTGAGCGTCTCGTTGGTCAGCGCCTTGAAGATGCGCTGGAAATGCCATTGGCTCAGCCCCGCCTCACGCGCGATGGCCGGCACGGAGAGTTCGCTGTCGATGTTCGACTCGATAAAGTCAATCGAGGCTTGAATGTTGTCGAGATAGCTCATCGTTACACTACACTAGGTAATCGCCTGCGACGCACGCTTGGCATACTCGCGCACCTGCCCCTGGGTCTCACGCACGATGGCCGGCGCCCGATCTGCGTACTGGTCCATTCCGAAGGCGGAGATGGTCTCGCAGGTGATGCCCATGAATCCCAAGAAGTTCTGCGTCAAGGGGGTGGCCAGGTTCATGGCCTGCATCGGTTGCTCGCTGTAGTCACCGCCGCTGGTCATCAGTATCAGCGCTTTCTTACCTTGGCACAATCCTTCGTATCCGCCTTCTTCTGTCATTCGAAACGTGCGGTCCTTTTGAATCACCGCATCCAGCCACGCCTTGATTGCGGCCGGCACGCAGAAGTTATAGAGCGGAAACGCCACCACCATCTGGTCGCAATCCAACAGGCGCTGCAAGTAGCTGTCGGCGTTCTGCACGGCGGCTTGCTCGGATGCATCCAAGGATTGTAGGCCAAAGTTGCGTTTTAATAGCGCGTTGATGCTGGCGCTACTGTGTTGCTGCACCGGCGTTTGTGTCAGATCCAAGTGGTCGATTACTGCGTCGTCCGGCAGGCTGTTCAGGTAGCTGTCTAGCAGCTTTTTTGTGTTGGA
>DOIU01000308.1:0-1340 GCA_003511825.1 Gammaproteobacteria bacterium
CAGGCACGCGCGGCTGCACGCCTCGGCAAGATTGACTACACGCCCCTGGCTGCAATCCTGATACCCCGAGACGGGCATGCAGCCGGGTCTTATGTCATCCCACCGATGTCGCTCACTCGCGGCGAACCGAGCCGGGCCATGGCGAGTGCGCCGCACAGATTCAGCGGGCGTTTCGATGTCAATGGTCAGGAGCAGTTCTATCTCGAAGGTCAGATCTGCTACATCGTGCCCAAAGAAGATGATGGCTTTCATGTCTACAGTTCGACGCAGCATCCCACCGAAATGCAACAGGTGGTCTGTCATGCACTGAACCTGAATCAACATCAGGTGACCGTTGAGATGCGCCGCATGGGCGGTGGTTTTGGCGGTAAAGAATCACAGTCAGCGATCTTCTGTGGCATCGCGGCCGTCGCCGCGCAATTAACAGGTCGTCCGATCAAGCTGCGCCCTGACCGCGATGACGACATGATGATAACCGGCAAACGCCACGGTTTTGCCTATGATTTTGACGTGGGCTTTGATGATGACGGGCGTATTGTCGCGGCATGCATTGATATGATCGCCAATGCCGGATTCTCCGCTGACCTGAGCGGCCCGGTCGCGACCCGTGCCGTCTGCCATTTTGACAACGCTTACTACCTCGAACACGTCACCATCAATGCGTACTGCGCACGTACAAACACGCAGAGCAATACGGCATTTCGTGGTTTTGGCGGTCCGCAAGGTGCGCTGGCGATCGAGCTGATTATGGAAGACATTGCGCGCGCACTGGGCAAAGACCCACTCGCGGTGCGCAAGGCAAACCTCTACGGCAAAACCGAGCGCAATACCACGCCCTACGGTCAGCGGGTCAAGGACAACCTCCTGCACGAGCTGATCCCGCAACTCGTTGACAGCAGTGATTATCAGACCCGACGGCAGGCGATAGCCTAATTCAATAACGGCAACACAATACTGAAGAAAGGCCTTGCCCTAACGCCGGTAAAGTTCGGCATTTCCTTTAATGTAAAGCACTTTAACCAGGCCGGCGCTCTGGAGCATGTCTATACCGACGGCTCGGTGCTGGTGAATCACGGCGGTACCGAGATGGGACAGGGTTTGAATACCAAGGTCGCGCAGGTTGTTGCGCATGAACTCGGCATCAGCCTCGAGCATGTGCGTGCCAGCGCCGCCGACACCAGCAAGGTCGCAAATACCTCAGCCACCGCGGCTTCCACCGGCTCGGACCTGAACGGTAAAGCCGCGGAAGATGCCGCTCGTCAGGTTCGTACCCGACTTGCAGATCTTGCCGCTGAGCTCTATGACTGCAAAGCGTCTGATGTGATCTTTGCCGATAATGT
>DOIU01000308.1:1666-3628 GCA_003511825.1 Gammaproteobacteria bacterium
TGTGATCTTTGCCGATAATGTGGTCAACGCCGGGGAAACCGCAATCGCCTTCAGCGATCTCGTCGCCACCGCTTACACTCACCGCGTGCAGCTTTGGTCGGACGGATTCTACAAAACGCCCGGCCTGAGCTGGGATAAGGACACACTGACCGGCAATCCGTTTTACTACTTCGCCTATGGCGCTGCCGTGTCGGAAGTCGTGCTGGACACCCTGACCGGTGAGTGGAAACTCTTGCGCGCCGATTTGCTGCACGATGCCGGACAAAGTCTGAATCCCGCCATCGACATCGGCCAGATCGAGGGCGGGTTTATTCAAGGCATGGGCTGGCTCACCACCGAGGAGCTGTGCTGGAATGAGCAAGGCCTGCTCACCACCCATGCCCCCAGTACATACAAAATCCCCGCGAGTAACGACTGCCCACCCGTATTCAATACAAGCCTGTTCAACGGCGAAAATCCGGCTGAAACGGTGCTAAAATCCAAAGCTGTCGGTGAGCCGCCATTGCTGCTGGGGTTTTCAGTGTACTTCGCATTGCGTGACGCGGTAGCCAATGCGCGCGCAGACAGACAGCATGGTTTGTATGTTGCGCCGGCCAGTTGCGAGGCGATGCTAAAGGCCATGCATTAATTCAGGTTGGCAAGAAGTACAGGACCGACAGCAGATCCTGTACTCCTACGCAGGACTGCGAGGTCAGAAGATCCACTTCACCATCGCTTGCGTGACATCTTCGTCAATGCCATCGATGCCAAATTTGTTGCGCCAGACCTGCTGCTCTATACCGGCCTCAAGCACACCGGGCTTGCCCCACAGGGAACCGACATCCAGCAGCAGGCGTGGTGCAGCGACGATGTTGTCCTCTTTCGGGTTGCTACCACCGTCTTCGCCAAATGCGTAATCCATAAAGCCTTCGAAGGACCAGTTGGTCGGACCGATGGCAAAGGGTCGCTTCCAGGTCAGCGTCACCTGTCCGCCTGATTCCGTTTGCTCGGCGGCAAAATCGCGCTGACTGTCGCGAGCATACACGTTGACATTGGCAAAGGCGAAGCCCGGCAGGTCGAGCGGCAGCCCTATACCGATCAGGGTGGCACTGACGCCATTGCCCATCTCCAGCGTGGTGGCAAGCATCACGTCCTTAACGATGCCGAATGACAGATCTTTGCCGGCGATCTTGCCAAACGAAAACCGCGGTGACCATTCGCTGTAGTAGGTCGTGCCTTCAGAGGTAGGCTCGGTAACATCGATAAAGATGAAACTGTCGCCGTACGCCCAGCCGAGGGCATTTTCGTAAGTCAGAATCGTGCGCTTTTCCTCCCCCAGTTCATACCCGTCGCCACTGAGTAGCTGCACATTCGAGCTGTTCCAAACAGCGGCATGGGCGACAGGCGCCCATGCGAGCGCTGCGGATAGTGCTAGAGCGGCAGTATTTGTGGTCTTCTTGGCTGATCGTGCTTGTGTCATTGTTGAGATCTCCGAGATCGGTAACGTGGGGTTTTAAATCTGAATAGCGGAGAAGAGGCCTATATCAGAGGGCCTGCTGCAACTGCCGGGCAGCCTGCTGGTGCTCGGCACGCAGGGCTGCGATATCGACGCCGAGGGCTTGACCGCCCCTGACGCGCCAGCAACCACCAATCATCACGGCATCGGCCGATTGCGCGCCACACAGCACCAGGGCCGCAATCGGATCACCTGCCCCGGAGAAACGCAGCTCATCGAGACGAAAGAGCGCGAGGTCCGCTTGTTTACCAACGTCGAGTTCGCCAATGTCGTTGCGACCGAGGCACGCAGCGGACCCCGAAGTCGCCCAACGCAGGGTATCGATATGGGTAACTTCGTCAGCGTCGTAGCGCAGGCGGTGGATCAGCAGCGCCTGACGAAGCTCGGCGATCATACTGGAGCCGTCGTTGGAGGCTGAGCCGTCGACACCGAGGCCGACGGTCGCACCGGCGGCTTCCAGTTCGATA
>DOIU01000352.1 GCA_003511825.1 Gammaproteobacteria bacterium
TATGCGGCTGAACAGGGGGCAAACTGATGCCGTAGGCGTCGCGATGCGCGACAACGTGTTGCAAGGCGTAGAATTTGGCCACGTAGCGGCGTGTTTCCTGAGGGACGGGCAGATCCCAGAGCTGGAAAGAGGCTTTGCCGTGTTTGCGAATGCGTGCTCGAAGGCGACTCGGGCCGGCATTGTAAGCGGCAACGGCCAGAGACCAATTGTTAAACTCGCTGTAAAGATGCGCCATGTATTCGAGCGCTGCAGTGGTTGCGCGTTCAATGCTTTTGCGTTCATCTCGCCAGCGGTCTATCGTCAAGCCCAAACCCCGAGCCGTTACCGGGACGAACTGCCAGAGCCCAGCAGCATTGCCATGGCTTTTGGCGCGTGGATCGTAGCGACTTTCAATGATCGGGATGAGCGCGAGTTCGGCGGGGAGCCCGTGCTGCTTCAACTGTTCCAAAACGAAGTGCAGATATGGGCCGGCGGCGCGCAATTTGCGCTCAGTCCAGTATCGGTTTTCCCGATAGAGTTTGATTTCGTGCTCGACGTCACTATGCTGTTGATGAGGCAATACACTGTGTTCGGTCAGCCGTTGCCAAACATCATTGGCGAGGGTGGAATTCTGGGAGTTGCCACGATGTGTGCTGGGGATTGCGGTTTCTTGTGTGCGGTCCATAATGTGTAACCGGATGTCGGTATTGGCCTCTGCTTTCACCGAGCACGAGAATAGCCCCGTCAGACACAGCGCGAGCCATGGGCGATGTGGGCCGGGACTCATGTTGACAATCTTCTTAATAATGTTTAGATAAGCCATTCATCTACAATTATTCGTTATGACAGTCAGCAAACATACCCTGAACTGGATTGATACTCAGCGACCTTTGCAAAGCTGGTATTGTACCAGTCTTGGCGCCACAATCCTGTGTGAAATGAACACCTTGTTACAGGATGTATTACCTGACATTTTTGGATATCAGGGGCTGCAAATCGGACAGCTTGATCCGAAGTATAATCTGCTTGAGTGCTCAGGACTGCACAAAAAGCTGGTTTTGGGTGCCAGTGCCGGTTTTGCTGGGGCGGATCTGGCCGGGGATGCCTTGGCGCTGCCTATCGCGAGTGACACGATGAATCTGGTGATTCTGCCGCACACGCTCGATTTTTGCACCGATCCGCATCAAGTTCTGCGTGAGGCCGATCGGGTGCTCACCCGTGACGGGCATTTGGTGATCATCGGCTTTAATCCCTGGAGCCTATTGGGGTTGAGACATCTTCTGTTCGGTTGGCGCGCGACTGTGCCCTGGGATGGGGAGTTTTACAGTCGACGACGCATGTCAGACTGGCTGTCGTTGCTGAATTTCCGCACCTTAGATGACACCTCGTTTTTCCTGCGCTTTCCGATTTCCAGTAGCCGCTTGTTGAACAAAACCCGCCTGATGGAGCGTGCGCGCCCCATGCTGGGTAAGTTGGGTGGGGTCTATATTATTCATGCGCGCAAGCAAAGCATCCCGATGACGCTGGCGCGACAGAAGTGGGGGCGACGCAGCGCTACAGCAGCCGTTGGCAGTTTGGTCCAACGCGCTCACGAACGCACCGCTCGGCGCGAGCGGCAGCCGGACTGAATCGCGCATCCGCACAATCTCTTTCGCTCTAGGCGGCATACCGTCGCACACACAAGGCAAGGTTCATGGTTGAAATGTTTACAGATGGCGCCTGCCGGGGAAACCCGGGGCCAGGCGGTTGGGGTGTTTTGCTGCGTCAAGGCAGTCACGAACGCGAACTCTACGGCGGTGACCGCGATACCACCAATAATCGCATGGAAATCATGGCGGTTATCCAAGGGTTGCAAGCGCTCAAAAAACCTTGCCAATTGCGCATTACCACGGATTCCCAGTACGTTCTGAAAGGCATCACCGAATGGATGCCCAACTGGAAGCGCAAAAACTGGCGCACCGCCGCCGGTAAACCGGTCAAAAACGCTGATTTGTGGCAAACACTCGATGCGTCGCTAGCGTCGCATGACGTCGAATGGCAGTGGGTGAAGGGGCATAGCGGTCATGCAGAGAACGAACGCGTTGATGGTTTGGCTAACCGTGGCATTGATGAACTGTAGCATGTGCGGGCTGATACACTACCCCAGAGACATTGATTGAGGAATGCGCAGACATGCGACAAATTGTACTCGATACGGAAACCACCGGTCTTGACCCGGAAGATCATCGCATCATTGAAATCGGTTGCGTTGAGATGCGCAATCGACAGATCACCGGTAACAACTTCCACAAGTATCTGCAGCCCGATCGCCTGATCGACGAAGGTGCGATTGAGGTCCACGGCATTACCAACGAGTTTCTCGCTGACAAGCCGCGCTTCGAAGATGTGATGGCGGATTTTATTGCGTATGTTGAGGGCGCAGAGCTCATCATCCACAATGCCCCGTTCGATACCGGCTTTCTCAATGCGGAGTTGCGTCGCGCCGGGCACCCGCAGACGCTTGAAGTGCACTGCCCAATTCTGGATACCTTAGCGCTGGCGCGAGAAACCTATCCCGGCCAACGAAACTCCCTGGATGCGCTGTGCAAGCGCCTGGATATCAGCAACGCGCATCGGACCTTGCACGGCGCTTTGCTCGATTCTGAAATACTGGCCGAGGTCTATTTGGAATTGTTAGGCGGCCGGCAATCTGGCTTTTCCCTTAGTAGCGTTACTGAAAATTCAGAAGGGTCTGTAAATAATAAATGGCGCGCGAAACCACGGCCAACTCCGCTTGCATCAAAGCTTA
>DOIU01000151.1:0-363 GCA_003511825.1 Gammaproteobacteria bacterium
GTGCCATCGTGCATCACCAGTGCGTGGTGGTCGCCGGCGGCTGCCAGCTCACGCCGGTCACCGGCACGGCGGTGACAAAGGCATCCTGGGCGTCGTACAGCGCAATCGCATAGACATCGGCGCTTTCAGCCTCAAGCAACAGAAAATCCAGCAAATGGTCAGTGATGGGCGCGGGTCGCGCACGGAAGAAGCTGGCGGTATCGGCCAGATCAACGATGTTTTCCAACCGATTGATCTGCCCGGCCAGGACACTGTTCATATGCGCCGCAACGGAATCCAAGTCACCTTCAATGCGGCTTTCAAACAGCGTATCGATCAACTGCTTGCTGTAGCGATCGTAAATTGCCGCCACCACCAACAGCG
>DOIU01000151.1:699-4388 GCA_003511825.1 Gammaproteobacteria bacterium
ACAGCGCGCGCGGCGGCTGACGCCGGGGTATCAGGTCACTCGTCAGCGGCGAGCAAACGCTGAACGGTGGCGACAAGCGACGGTGGGAAGTGACTGGGATTGTGCAGCGCCTGGACCAGACACTGGCGAATCACCGGGCTGGCGAGGTAGCGATCCAGCGTCCAGGTGAGGGTCTGCTCGGCATGGCTGGCAATGCTGTGCAGAAAAACGACTTGGTTCATCACGGCGACAATTTTGACGATATCGCCGCTGCCTTCAGCGTACTGCAGAAAATAGTCGCGGATATCCTCCGCCCCGACCGACACCGCGTGCGAGAACAACAAATCCGGCGCCTGCCGGTCCTTCACGCGACCATAGTGCGCCAATAACTGGCGCAACTGCGCCTGCTCGCCCTGCATGAGGATGTCGGCAACGGCAGGGTTTGCCTGCGCGAGCCGACTGATCACAACCTCGGAGATGGCGTCTTCAAACTCCTTCATCAAGGGCACACAGGCGCGCTCGCTCACCGCTGCCAGCTCGTACACAATCGGGCCAAAGCGCCCGGCCCCGTCAGCCACAAACCCCAGCGCCATCTTTTGGCGCAGCACGTCTTCACGGCTGATCAAGGTGCCCACATGCGGGGCCGTCAACGCGTCTATCAAACGGAAATAGTCTTCACTGTCAAAGACGATGGGGATGGCCTCCAGGGCCGCCTTAAACGCGAGCGGCCCGCTCGGCTGGGACAGATTGTGCCAATAAAAATCGCGTATCCGCGCGTCATCGTCGCTGTCTTGCGCATGGCCCTTTGTCGCCGCCATTCCCTTGAATGCGCGCTGCACCAGACGTAAAAAGCGCGCCTTGACCGGGTCTTGCAACTCACCACGATCGGCCACTGCCATCATCTCGCGGTAGAAATGGCGCTCGCCGCCATACTCTTCAAACACGGCCAACACCGAGAGTGCGTTGAGATGATTAAAGCCGTTTTCCCTTAGCCAGCGCCAAACCTGCGCGGCTTTTTCTTGCCCATGTTGCTGACTGACCATCCCCTCACACACCCATGAGCTTGAGGAACGACAGCTCATTGTCTGAGGCCTCGACCAATCGCTTGGCCAGCTCCACACTCGGGCGCCGGATGCCTTTGGCAATCTGGTAAAAGTACGCGCGATTGGTGCCCGCACGCTCAGCGACCTCGGCGGCCTTTTTCCAGCCATACGCCTCAACATACTCAGCGGCTGACATTCCTTTGTGGTCGGTGTTCATGGAATCGAACGATAGCAGATTGATATTTTTCAAACAATAGCTATCTGACGATGTCTATTTCGTAGCAATTTGCTAGAGTTGCGCGCATGAACGCAAAAGAACGACGCCGGCTCAATCTCGTCCGATTGATTGAAGAGCACGGCACCATCGCCGAGCTGGCGCGCCGCACAGGTGTGAGCGAGGCATTGATCAGCCAATACAAAAACGCCTACCGCAATCTCGGCGATAAAAACGTCAAAGCGCTGCTCCAACCCCTTGGCCTGCCTGACGATTGGCTGGATCAACCCGCGCCGGATGAGTTGCGCGGTTTGCGTGAGACCGCCGCGCATTACCTGCCCGGCGAAGGCGATTTTCTCTCCATCCCCTATTACCCGGATGCACGCTTTTCTTGTGGGCCGGGTGCCAGTAATCCTGACCACCAGGACATTGTTTTCTTAAAGTTTCTGCGATCATGGATTGTGCAGGAGAAGCACTGGAGCGTGTCGAGCCTGATCTTGATTCGGGCGCACGGCGACAGCATGGCGCCCTGGATACAGGACGGCGACGCCGTGATTTTAGACACCTCCCAGCAGACAATTATCTCGGGCCAAGTGTACGCCTTTGACTTTGATGGCGAAGCGCGCATCAAGCGGGCTTTTCGCAACGCGGACAAATCCATCACCCTCAGCAGTGACAATAAAGTCGACCCTGGCAGCCGCGATGAAACCATCGCCACCGACGCACTGGACTTACTGCGTGTCGTCGGCAAAGTGGTCTGGCGCGCGGGCTAAACCCGCCGCTCGACTCGCCCGCCTCCCCTTCGCAATTCTGATCGCCTTCACACGGGTGATGACTGTTTTCGCGCAATAAAATGATCATACCAGCACTAAATACGTGCGAATTTTGTAAAAATCTAGCACATTAATAGCTTTTATTGTATTTATTTGCTACTTTCCACCCCAGGATTCATAGCAACCACGCAAATGGAGGCGCAATCGCATGATCCAAACCTACGATAATCCTGAGTTTCAGTTCATTCTTCTGGGCGCATCGGACGACGGCAAGGGGTTTCGCAAGCTGCGCACGTTTTCGTCAATGAACATCGCCATCAAGGCGATCGATATTGCAGGCAACGCCCCCATTGTTCAGGGCGCCAAGGGTGAAGAAGAACTCCACCTTATCCGTGAACCTCGCACAGGCCGCAAGGGTCCAGACGACAGACCGATCACTGTGCTTGAAATCATCCGCGAGAATTATGTGGAGTACGGGTGGAAAATTGTGTCGCGCATTGTCTGGGAAGTGGAGTAGCACATGTTGTAGTTTGCTCAGAAAAACCACAACTGCGGCAATGTAGTGGCGATAAATACCGCGTAAAAGACGCGTTTTTTCGTCACGCGAGCACCCATACCAACGGCCATCTTAAAAGGCGCAGCACCGAGCGGCAGCAGCCTTTCCTACGGCTTGCAGTAATGTTCAGACTTGTGCAGCCATAAAGCCTGTGAGTGTCGAGGCGCCGATAGCAACATCCAATCTTGACCCGCATCACCCCTACGTCAAGCCAACCACAAGCACGCCCTCAATCAAAGACGTTCAGGCTGCACACTTTTGGCACACCACCGCGACCTTCAGCGGGCATCTTTGCCTAACTCCTTTTGACAGTTTATTCCTGCTTCGCGCCGGTTATACTAATGAGCGCAATGTATAAGGAGTGGTCGTGATGCTATACCCCGTTTCGCTGGCAACAGCCGCCAGTTCGCGCAAGCTGCTTGCGCTCGGCACCGCCCTGATGGCGGCCCTGTTTCTCAGTGCGTGCAGCGAAGACGCTAGCACCACCCAAGCCACTGAGAGCGCCGGCATCCCGCTGCCGCAGGCGATGCAACGGGCCACCTTCCCGTCCAACGCCGAGCTGAGCGCGACCATCACCATTGACGATGAATCACCGCGCGAGATGTCCATCAGCAACAATGCGGTGAGCTTCTCGACCAGCGTTGCCGAAGGCCCCCGCACGTTTGTGCTGGAGCTGTTCTACGAAGCACCCGGCATCGAACGCCTTCGCCTGGTGCGCGCACAAAAGTCGCAGAACATCACCGGCTCGACCAGCATCACCTTCGCCGAAAGTGACTACGTCTACGACGATTCGGACAACGATTTCTACACCAATGTGCGCGAACTGGAAGCCGGCACCAATCCGCGCGCCTCTGAGAGCCGTCCAGGCGACGACAACTACGAAGAGAACGACAGCATCGCCACCGCATATGACATTACCGGCCTGCGCAATGTCTTTATGGACATCACCTTGTCGACGAAATATGGCTTTGTGACGCTGCAAGACGACGAGGACTTTTTCAAATTCACACCGCCTGATACGTCCAAACCATTTGACATGGAAATATGGATGGAACCCGGACTCGATGCCGGCTTGGTGCAAGTCAACAGCGCAGGTAACCTCGCCAGTGCTGGCAATATTATCC
>DOIU01000460.1 GCA_003511825.1 Gammaproteobacteria bacterium
CCTGGCTACGAACCAGGCGGTCGGAGGTTCGAATCCTTCCGGGTGCGCCAATATTTCAAGCACTTACCGAAGATACGCCAACCCCGGACTTCCAATTCAGCGCGAATCTTCCAATTCAACCCGCAGCTTTGACCCCATCTTGAAAAGGTTTGGCGAAGGTTTCGATCTAGCCGAACGATATACCCGCTTTGTGAGCACTGGATCGGCAGGATTCAGTAGCTGCGTTCAATGTCTTTTACATTCGAGGCCACGCGTTCGGGGTTCGCGGCGAGGGTTTTGATGGCGTCTTTGTTGTAAGCGATGTTTAGCATGCGCTTATAATCTCATCTAGAGATATTCCTTGGTGTAAACAATGAATTAAAGAGAACTTTCCGATGCATGATGTGAATGTCGGGGAGGACTGGCTCTGCCTTCAGTGGGGCTGCCACAGTTTACATGGCGATTTTCTGTTTATTCGTCCCGCGCCTCCCACACGCGAAGCGTCTGATCGGCGATGTGTTTTACCGTGTATTGCTGGAGTACGCGCTCGCGGCCTGCTTGCCCCAGAGCCAGTGCGTGTTCGTGATCGTCGAGCAGCTTGCGAACGGCTGCTTGCATTTTTGCAACGTCTTTAAACGGAATGAGGTATCCTGTGGTTCCGTGATTGACGACTTCACGACAACCCGGTACATCAAAGGTCACGACCGGCAGACCACAGCTTGATGCTTCGAGCACGGCTTTCGGAAAACCCTCTCGGTATGATGGAAACAGAAAGACGCTCGCTTTGTGCAGCGATTTTACAACGTCCTTCTGGTATCCTGCCCACTCGACGACGCCTTCTCTGCACCATTGTTCCAGCACCTGGCTTGGCACGCACTCGGGATTGTGTTCGTCGCGCATACCCGCGAGGACGAAGCGCACCGTTGGATGGCTGCTCTTAATGGCGCGTGCCACCTGAACGAATTCATCCATGCCCTTATCCCACAGCAATCTGCCGGTGTAGATAACGGTGCGGGATGACTGTGCGGGTGATGCCTTTGGATGAAAGCGCTCGTGGTCGACACCCACGCCAGGTATGAGAGAAAAATGCCCGTCTTCCCGCTGAATGCCGACATGGGTTAGCATGTGCATGTCATCCGGGTTTTGCATGATAATGTGCGAGTTTTTTCGTCGGATGACGCGTTGTAAGGCAATGCGTATGACACCTCGCAGCGCTTTGGCCATGCGCGAATCGGATGAAAATGTGTAACCCAATCCGCCCAGCGCACTGACCAGTCTTACGGCGCTGCTTGTGGTTGTCAGGTGGGTGTACAAAATCGGTTTCAGCGCAACCGCGTGGATGATGTCGGGTTCATACGATCGCACGCAGCGTCGCAGTATCGCGATTGAGCGTAATTCGTTGAGCGGGTTTTTGGATTTTCTGAGCAGCTGCCAATCAAAGACATCAATGCCGGCTTGCTCAATAACGGATCGGCGGTCAGACACGTTGCACAATACGCCGACCTGATATCCCTGAGCGACGGCATATTCCGCGAGTGGGAGGCGGTGTGAGACAAAATACCAATCCTCAGAAACGACAAATAATACGGTTTTCAACGGGGTATACCTTGTACTGCAGTGATAGATCCATGCTTGCCTGGAGGAAGAGCCTTGCCGTGGCGCATGATCGGCGACGCTGTTCGATGAAGGCGTGTGCGGGCGCTTTTCTGAGCGGCCAATATACCTGATTTATCGTTATGCAGCTTGCGACCTTTACAGTTTACACCGGTGGGCGGATTGTTAATGCCACATTATCGCTCATCACCCTGGTGATGATAAACCGTATGATATCGCCGGCGGATTATGGCAGATATGCCTACATCACTATGATCGGTGGATTGTTAAGCCTCTTGTGCTTTGGTTGGATCTGGTCGTGCAATTTGCGTTTTGGCAGTGAGCGGCCGTTTTCTGAAGTGTATCAAAACGCCATCGCCTGGCTCATCCTGGCGTCGCCACTGGTGTTACTGTCGGTGTGGGTATTTTCGTATTTTAATCCGGGCGATCAGATTGAATACGCCTATCTGATCGCCTACGCCCTGTTACTGGCATTGTTTAATTCGGAGCAGAAAATACATGCGGCCACGTCTCATTTGCGGTCCAATATTGCGTATGCGCTGCTGCGTACCGCCACGAATCTGATTGCACTGGCGGCGCTGATTCTCTTTTTAAATGATCATAAAAACGCACTGTATATGGCTTCGGTGCTGGGGTATTTTTCAGTGTTAGCCGCTTTGCTGTGGCGGGAAGTGTACCGCAAAAACGCCGTCCCCAAAGCCTTGCCCACGTCGGAACAAGTCAGTTACGGCGCGGGTATTGCGGCGGCGGCGTTAATCACACAGGTTAACTACAGTCTGGACAAATTCGTAGTGAATTGGGCGTTGGGCGATGAGAGTACCGGGCAGTACTATCACAGTTATGAAATCATCCATTTTATGATTATGTTTGTGTATTCCATCTACAACGTCAATGTCTACCCGCCATTGCAGCGATTGTACGATAAAAATGAAATCACGCTGCAGCGTGTTTTGCGCAAAAGTTTGACGATATTTGCGGCAATAGCTGTGGTGATTGTGGTGTGCTTGTTTGTTGGTAAGCCCCTTATTGTGGGTGTTATTTCAGAAGAGTACCGCTACTATTTTGCGCACCTCTATGCGTTTAACATTATTATTGCGTTATTGACGTGCTTTGTTGCCTTTAATATCAATTATGCATTTCAGCTAGCGAAAATACCTAAAATTCGGGTGTACATTGGCGCGATGGCGATACTGGTCAATCTCTCATTGTCACTGTTGTTAGTGAATACTCATGGGATGCGTGGTGTTGCCTGCGCGACGATCTTGTCGCAATTGTTTATTGTGTTCTCCTCCAAATACTATATCAGCGCTGTATGGATAAAAAACCACGCCAGATAGTGTTTCTCACCGCGGGGCTATCGGCCGGTGGTGCAGAGAAAGTGACCGTAACGCTGGCGAATCGCTTATCGCGTAGCTGTTCTGTCTCTGTGATTTGTGTTTACCCCGGTGGGGTCAATGCAGACTACCTCAATGCTGAAGTCAATTTGCTGCGCGCAGACAAGCCGAGAATTCTCGCAGCCTTGCCCTTCGTGATACGTACGCTCAAGCGCACACGGGCTGCATTTTTAGTCTGCAATAAGGATGATGTGGCGGTGTTGGGGGCATTGGCCATTGTGCTTTCTCGCACGGATACGCAGCTCATTGCCCGAGTTGCGAACAAGCCGGTTTATTATTACCGTGCGCCTTTCTGGCGAAAGTTTGGGTACTATTGCTTGTTTAAGGGCATGTATCGCTATGCACATCGGGTCATTTGTGTGTCGGAATCTCTCCGTCGTGAAATCCTCTCCCTGTATCAACTCGATCCGGATAAGGTTAAGGTGATTTACAATCCGCCAGGTGTTATCCGATCGAATCCGGAATTACGACCGACGCTCACGACCCCCGAGTCAACCAGTGTGGTCACCATCGGGCGGTTGGTCGCGCAGAAGAACCACTTCCTCTTTATTGATACGTTGAAAGCGCTGAGCCGCGTCGGCAACTATGAAGGGTTTATTGTGGGTGAGGGGCCATTGCGATCGGCGCTGGAGGCGCATGCCGCTGCGTGCGGTATCGCTGAGCGTATCCACTTTGTCGAGTACGTGGATGATCCAGTCAGCTACA
>DOIU01000191.1 GCA_003511825.1 Gammaproteobacteria bacterium
AGTAGATATAATAAATTATTCAGATAGTTAAAGCCACAACATGGATCGAATTATAGGAAATAATTCGTTGCTTCACATGCACTTGCACGACTATGACTATCACGCAAGTGTTGGCACACACAGCGCGTTCTGGCCTCAGCCGGCGAATAGATCATCCCGCTCAGTGGCCGTGGGCATATCGGGTGTGAGACCAAAATGTGCGTAGGTACGGGCCGTCGCGGTACGGCCCCTGGGTGTCCGCATGAGCAAGCCCTGCTGGATGAGATACGGCTCAATGACGTCTTCTATGGTGCCGCTTTCTTCGCCGATCGCCGCGCCCAGGTTGTCCACGCCCACGGGGCCACCGTCAAACTTGCGAATAATCGCGCCCAGTAGTTTGCGATCCATGGTGTCCAGGCCTAATGCATCCACCTTTAGGAGATTGAGCGCTTGATCCGCAATGGCGGCGGTAATCTGCCCGGCATTCTTGACCTGTGCGTAGTCCCGCACCCGGCGCAATAAGCGGTTCGCGATGCGTGGCGTCCCGCGCGAACGCCGCGCGACTTCAACGCTGCCGGCATCATCAATACCGACACCCAAGATGCCTGCCGAGCGACGCACAATATTAGCGAGATCCTGGGTGGCGTAAAACTCCAGGCGCTGCACAATACCGAAGCGATCTCGCAGGGGCGACGTGAGCAAGCCCGCGCGTGTAGTCGCACCGATTAGGGTAAAGGGTGGCAAATCCAGTTTGATGGAGCGCGCCGCTGGCCCTTCGCCAATCATGATATCCAGTTGATAGTCTTCCATTGCCGGGTACAAGACCTCTTCCACAACCGGACTCAGGCGATGGATTTCATCAATAAACAGGACGTCGTTGGCTTCCAGATTGGTGAGTAAGGCCGCCAAATCACCCGGTCGCTCTAACACAGGACCGGAGGTGTGACGAATGGCAACGCCCATTTCATTGGCGATGATGTTGGCGAGCGTGGTTTTACCGAGGCCGGGCGGGCCAAAAATCAAGACGTGATCCAGCGCCTCGCCGCGATCGCGTGCGGCGGGAATGAAAATTTCCATTTGCTCGACCACAGGCGCCTGGCCACGATAATCGGCCAGCACCTTGGGGCGCATCGCGCGCTCCTGCGGATCATCAGCGTCTGTTGCCAGGCGATTGACCAGCCTGTCGCTTTCTTGCATCTGTCACACCGTCACCAAAACAAGGCGACTAGTGTACTTGATTTTACGCGTTAGCGTTGTCGTCTTCGGCGCCAGACTGCCCCTGCAAAACCCGCCATCAAGAGCGGCCAGGCAACACTGCCGGTGCCCGAGTTGGCGCCACTCGCGTCGGCTTGCTCCGAAGCCGATTCCAGCGCAGGCGCGTCCTCAGCCACAAGCGGCGATTCAATCGGCAAGGAGGCCGCGAGCTTCGGGGTCACGGTTAACCAATACGACTGTTCGATGCGGCGCTCGCCGACCAATATGGACACCACAATCGGATACAAGCCGATATCCGCCTCACCTGGCGTCCCGACAATGCGCCCTTCGGCAACCTCGAGAAAACCCGGTACAACAATATCGCTGACAATCGGGGTTCTGCCGCTGTCGAGCAAAGGTGCATAGAGGTAGTTATCACCCACTTCGATTTGCGTCGTCGGCGTGCTCACCACCGTGATGGGCGCTTGGTCCGGTTCAATGTGTATCGTGAACTGCCGCAGCGCTGATTGATAAAGATCGCCTTTGGTTTCACCGTCTACCACGTGGTAGCTCAAAGTCGCTGAACCCACTGCGCCAGCCTTCGGCGTAAAATACAAGCTGCAAGACGGGAAAGAGATAAACGGCTGCTCCTCAAACAAATCCGGGTTGTCATTGCTCAGCACCTCTGAGGCGTAATCCCCGCGCCCGCTCTCGGGCAAATTAAAATCCGCCCAGCCGTCTTGGGCCACGCGTTCGCTGTTGGCAGTCACCTGGAAATCACGCACCCAGGTGCAGCCGTCTTCCGGCGGCAATACCGTGACGCTGACTTCTGCCCAATCGCTGCCACCGTGCAAATCATCCAGCTGATACATAAAGTGATCGACGCCGACGAAGTCAGGGTCAGGAATGTAGTTCGCAGTCCCGCGCGCTTGGGTAACTTCGCCGTACTGCGGTAAGGTCGTGATCAAGTGCTCCAGTCGCTGTCCATCGGGCTCATAGTCATTGCGCAGCAAGTCAATATCCACTGGCGTGCCCATCACCGTGACCGCCAAGTCCGGATGAGCGACGGGTGCATGGTTGGCATGGATAGATACCAACGACAGCACCTGTTGCACTGAATCCAATGCTTGCTCAGCGGCAGAGATCGTCACGCTGATGGTGTAGTCACCGTCTTGCATGCCAATCGTTGACCAATACACCTCCGTGCCGAACGCGCTGCTCAAGTCATCGAACAACAGTGGCAAAGCACCTGACGTATGGACGAGTTCACCGCCGGCCGTGTGCACCTGCAGGGTTGCAGTAGGGTTCTCCGCCTGTGCCTCCAGCTCTCGCACTGAGACAACAAACCTGACCAAATTTCCGGTAATGACTTCCCAGCTGTCAGCATCGATGTCGAGCATGATCGCTAAGCCGTCGCCGGCAGACACCTCATCGCCATGCTGCAAGGCGATAATGTTGTTGCGCTCGTTGGATTCCGCGATTTGATTGTCAGGATCAACCAAGATGTAGAGGGTATCGTTGAGCGTATGCTCAGCAAATCGCCAGACGAAGGACAGTGCTTGCTCACTGCCGAGGGACAGTACCATCCTCGCATCCACCTCTGTGGCCGTGGCAATGTTTGGCCCCGTGAGCAGCTGCATAAACACAGGCTGACGTGCGCCCAAGGCGCCACCTTCGTTGCGCAGCGTGAACGCGAGCTCATACTCAGCGAGCGCGCTGTCGTAAACCAAGCTGGCATCCGTCATCAGCAAATCGGGTTGTCCACCCTCGCCCTCCGCCACAAAGACATCGGACGCGCTGAGTGGCGCGAACACGCAGGACACGACAAGCGAGATTCCTACAAGGAGTCGAGCAAAGACGCTGCGAGACATGATTGATTACCCAAGCAATTGTCAATACGATCCGCCAAGCCATTGGCTGACGGAAACCTGACAGTCGCTGAGCAAAACTTATGCCGCACGCTATTTGGACAGACCCCAGGAAACAGTGATGGGACGACGCTTTAGCAGGGCTATGTCAGCCCTCGGACCGCGTTATAGCGGGATATCCAAGCCCACATAAAAGACGTCTTCGCCGATGCGCTCATTCAGACCTCTGGCGACGCCGAGCGTGATGGGCAGCAGCAAGTTGTCGTACCCGATCAAGACCTCCACCCGCAGTTGTGCGCCCACGGTCGGGTAAAAATCGCGTTCATCCCGAGTGGTCCAAGCGGCACCCGTTTGCGTAAACAGATTGCCGTTGATCCGGCCGAGCCCCACAGGCGGCACACTGAACCCATCGTACAAACTCGCCACCGGGAAATGCCAAGCCAGCGAACCGCGTACAAATGATTTGCCACGCAAAGCGTCGCGTGGCGAATACCCCGGCAGCGCATACCGGCGCTTCCCGAGCGGGGTAATGCCACCCAGGGTATTACTGCCATCGCTGGTATCGCCGAGGACAAACGGCTTACCGCGCGCTTCACCCGCACCACCGACGACCTGCCCGACCAAGGTCTGATTCTGGCCGAATCGCCAATGGCCTGTCACACTGGCTACCGCCGCTTCGCCACGATGGGTTGACCGCGTAGCGAAGGCGTCAAAGGTCTCTGCCATCAGGCGCACGCCGATCCCGTTCCCGCGCGTGATCGCATGCGGATAGCGGGAAAAGGTGTTGTAGGTAACACCCACGCCGACCAAATGATCGCGCGCCTCGGCAACCGCATCCTCGGGCACTGGCGATAGCGCTGTCTTCTGCCAAGCGACGCCGGCAAACACCTCGGCGGCGCCGCCGACGCGGTTAATCGGGAAGCGCACCAAGGCCTGGGCGTTGTCCTGAATCTCGCGGTAAGGCATGCTCTCTGGCGCGTCGTAGTCGCCCACGGTCGTGGCGTCACGGCTGGCAAAGAACGTGAGCCGGCCATCAAAGCTGTAGCTGATTGTCCCACCGACGTCGCCCTCACGCTCATCGCGTTGCAATAAAGGCTGCAACGACCAACGATGGAACCCAAGGACATCGGCCCCGGTGAGTTGTACACCAACGCTGGTATTGTCACCATCCGTGAGAAACACGGGTGCCCATCCGGCTGGTGCCAGACTTGCCCATGGCGAATAAGGCTTGATCGGCCGCGATAGATCGGCATCGCTCAGCGCGATCGGCAGGAGTTCACGGGTGTCCTGGGCCACGGGCGCCTCCGCCAGACTGCGGACATCCTCCGGTGCAATCCGACGAACAATCTCGCCATCACCCGTGTATTCCGAGAGCCAAATCGCGCCATCACTGGCGACCACCCCTTCGCGCACATACCCCTGGCTACGGGTCAGCGTTTCGATCACACCGTCCGCACCACGACGACGCAGCTCGACCTCACCGCCATGGTCTGAGACAAAATACAGCCCGTCGTGGCCCGGATGCGTGTGCGGTCGTGACACCAGGCTGCGATCGTGCAATACCGTTTGCCAACGCTGCTGCAACAGCGAATACGCAGCCAGCCCCCACCCTTGGCCGTTGCGTTTGACCGCCACCATCACGCGGCCGTCAGCAGTCACATGAGGCTGCCCAATCGCCTCGCCGAGCGCCATCTGACTCAGCGACTCAACCTCACCGTCCAAGGTGACTCGGACCAGCGTGTTCTTACCGCCCCCCGTCTGCACCGCGATCACACTCTCTGCATCGGGCCCCCAGGTCGCGCGCGGCAAGCGGGCGCAGTGAGTTAAGCGTTGCAGTTTTTTCTGGATCACATCCAGGCGATACACGTCGGTGTAGAGTGCACGGTTGTCACAGGCATCGGGCTTGGCAATAAGCAAACCGGCATTGGGATGCCAACTCAGGGCGCTGACGCCACCCACCTGGTACACGGTTTCACGCCGACCGTCGGCAAACAGCTGCATAATGCGCGGCTTGTGCCTGCGATCGACATGATAAAAAAACACCGAACCGTTTGGCCCAGGCGTGAGCAAGCGGTTGCTCCAGGGTTGCACATAGAGCGTTTTCGCGGGCGTCAGTCCAGCGGCTTCACGAGCGGCAATCTCGCTCGAGAAACGTGTGCGCAAGTAGTCGCGATATTCATCCCATAAGGCGACAGCATCTTTGCCGGTGGCTCTGCGCGCACGCTTGTGCATACGCCACGGCAATAAATTGCGGTTATAGTCCGCGATATAGGTGCGAATGGCCGCTTCACCATAGCGCTCAGCGAGAAACTGAAAAAAGAACGCACCGTATAAATAGACCTGCCCAAACGGCCAGCGCGAGTTGTAATAGCCCTCGAAGCTCTCTTCGGTAAAATCCGCAAGCCCGGTACGCACCTCTTCACGCATCATCGCGGCAAACAGTGCGCTGTTATTACGGCCAAAGCCGTTGGCGGATTCCTCATAGATCGCGACGCCTTCTGACAACCAGTGCGGCCCAAAGATCTGCGGCATGGCCAGCAGACTGAACACAGACGGCGGCGCTTTGCCAAACACCTGGCGAATCGTGCCCGGTATGCCGGCGTTCTGATCCAAATGCAGCAGATGGGTGTACTCGTGCGTGAGCAGCGTTTCGGCAAAATCACTGTGGTCTTTGAGCTCGCCGGCCGTCGGCTCATTCATATACGCAAAGAAGCGGTTATAGGGATAGATCGTGGCGCCACCATTGCTGACATCCACATTGTCATTCACAACGATATGAATTTTTTGCGCGGGCTCCCAGCCCATGCGCGCGGACAAAGGCGGGTGTGTGGCATCTGCAATCGCCGCCATACGACGGGCATAGTCTTCATGCCCCTCGCGAAAGTGAATCAGCGCGTGCGCTGACTCCAGCGTGTACCACTGATGCCATGGCGACGGTTGCAACCAACGTGGGTCTGTGATTTCTGCCATGGCGTTGCCGCCACTCAGTGCGAGCAGCCCGGCAAGACACAACGCCATCCATCGTAAAAGTGTGCGAGTCATGGTCTGTAGTGTAGTGGAACACACACATTCTGGCGTCAACCGCGAATGATGCTACTAATGAGCGCGTTGATGCAGCGCCTTTTCCTCGTGTTGCAATAACCAGGCTTTACGGTGAACACCCCCGGCGTACCCGGCCAAGCTACCGTTGCTGGCGATCACCCGGTGACAAGGCACAATCAGCCCGATGGGGTTATTGGCATTGGCGCTGGCAACGGCACGCACTGCCGTCGGCTGACCAATCGCCTTTGCCAGTTGGCTGTAGGAACGCGTCTGCCCAAACGGGATCTCACACAAGGCACGCCATACACGCTGCTGGAACACCGTCCCTCCGGTGGCAAACGTGATGTCCTCAAACGCCTGCGAATCGCCCTCAAAATAGGCGGCCAAGCGGGCCACGGCAGGCACCGGATCGACGCGAGTCTGGCAGGTGACTTCGCCAAAGCGACGCCGCAGTAAGCGCGTTATTCGCTCAGGGCAATCGGTGAAATCCAAATGCACAAGGGTGTCGCCATCGGTATACACGGCAATGTCACCGATGGGTGAGTCAATTTCAGAATAATACAATTGCTGCATAGAGCTAGCTCCGATTCTGCGCAAGATGCGCCCAAAGCCGTACCGCCGCATAAGCGCGGAATGGCCGCCAATGCTCGGCACGCGTTTGCATCTCGGCCGAGGTACAGCTGTGTCCCAACGCGGCCAAGCCGTGCCGCAAGCCGAGATCGCCCACCGGAAACGCATCCGCTGCATCCAGCGCACGCATCGCAATGTACTGCGCCGTCCACGGCCCGATACCGGGCAAGCGACACAAGGTGCGCTCCATATCCTGCAACTCATCGTTGGGGCGCAGGCCAACCTGATCGTCTGCAAACGCCTGGGCGACAGCCTGTAAGTTCTCGGCGCGCTTTTTGGTTAAGCCCAATCCCGACAGATCCGCGTTCGCGACAGCTACCGCCCTGGGGAACACATGCGTCAAGGGTGCGGCATTGGCACCCGGTAGCGTGTCGCCGCACAGCGCAACCAACCGACCGGCAATGGTTCTGGCCGCAGCGACACTGATTTGCTGACCGATGATCGCGCGCACAGTGATTTCAAACAGGTCCCAGGCGCCCGGAACACTCAGCCCCGGTTGGTGCGCGACCAAGGGCGCCAGCAACGCATCTTGCGCCAGTTGCTCATCGATTTGCGCGCGATCGGCATCGAGATCAAACAATCGCCGCACACGCCAGACAACGCTGTGCAGATCGTGGGTATCCGGCAGCTGCAAATCAATCCGCAACTGCTGCCGCTCAGGCACCTGCGCCACCCGCAGCCAACCGCAGACATCACCGACACGAATCGTGCGCTGATAGCTGTCATCACTCACCACCTCGACGCCCGGCAGCGCACGCGCAGCAAAAAAATCCCGCATAAAGTCCCAGTCGTAAGGCGCGGCATAGTCCAGCTTGAGGCGGACACAGTCCCCGCCTTGTGCGCTCACGCGGGCGCCATCGCGCCGCAGGGCACTCGGTGGACTGCCGTACAACGCCGCAATCGCCGCATTAAAGCGGCGCACGCTGCCAAAGCCCGCACTGTAGGCGATCTGGCCAAACGGCAACTCGGTTTCTTGGATCAACTTGACCGCAAACAGCACGCGCTGCGCGCGCGCGACGGCCCCAGGGCTGGCGCCTAAATGCTGCTGAAACAGGCGGCGCAAGTGGCGTGCGCTCACGCCCAGGCGGGAAGCAAAGGCATCGGTATTGCCATCGTCGAGGCCGCCCTCACGGATCAAGCGCATGGCGCGCGACACGGTCGTCGCGGCGCCGTTCCAGGCGGGGCTGCCTGGCGCGGACTCGGGACGACAGCGCTTACAGGGGCGGAATCCTTGTGCCATCGCCGCGGCCGCGCTCGGATAAAACTCGCAGTTCTCCAGCTTGGGCACAATGGCGCGACACACTGGGCGACAAAAAATCCCCGTGCTGGTAACCCCGGTAAAAAAGCGCCCATCAAAGCGTCGATCTCGCGCCTGCACTGCGCGATAGCAAATGTCACGATTAAGTTCCATGGCATCAGTATAAACGGAAGCCACACGGGCACTAGTCGTTTTCGGACATGGATGGCATCAGTGCGGGGGCTCGAAGGTGCGCTCGCGCGCGAGGTATTCATGGCTGCGCATTTCGCGCAGGCGGCTGACAGCGCGATCAAATTCAAACGCGAGCTTCTGCCCGCAGTACAGCTCCGTCACGCCGACCTCGGCCGAGATGATCAGCTTGGTGCCGTGGTCGTAGAACTCATCAATCATGTTGACGAAACGGCGGGCCGCATCTTCCAGTGAGCGATCCATCTGCGGCACATCGCTGATGATCACGGTGTGAAAATAGTTGGTAATCTCGATGTAATCACGGTTGGAGCGCGGCGAATTGCAAATACTATCGAAGGTCAACCACACCACAGCCGCAGCGCGCTTGATGATCGGGATGGGCCGATCGTTGATCATCATATCTTCGGTTTTGACCTGGGCTGCGTCATGCCCGGAAATCTCTGTAAAGCTTGCCTCAAGCTTGTCCCTGACCGATGCATCGATGGGTGAGAGATAGGTTTCTGCGTGTTCAAGTGCTCGCAGGCGATAGTCTTGCTGGCTGTTGAGGTTGAGCACACGCGTGTGCGCTTTCATCAAGGCGATCGCGGGCAAGAACTGCTCGCGCTGCAAACCGTCTTCATAGAGGTCATCAGGCGGCCGATTGGACGTCGTGACCAACACCACCGAGCGCGAGAACAAGCCATGCAACAAGTGACGCATCAGCATGGCGTCGGTGATGTCATTGATGTGCATTTCGTCCAGCACCAGCAGTCGTACCTGCTTGGACCAACGCTCAGCAACCTTATCAACCGGGTCGGCGACCTCCCCTAAGTCACGCAGTTCTTTGTGGACCTGCAGCATAAAGCGGTGGTAGTGCATACGCACCTTGCGGTCAGTGGTTACAGCCTTGTAAAACATATCGCAGAGGTGGGTTTTGCCACGCCCGACCCCGCCCCAGATATACAGCCCCTGAGGCACAGGCCCCTGCTCTGCCCCCGACTTGCGTCGGCGCAAACGCGAGAACCAACCGCCCTCCCGTGGCGACTCAAGATCAGCCTCTGATGCGGGTTCCAGCGCTTCCAATGCCTCAAAGAGCGCTTGCAACTGCTCAACCACGTCGGCCTGGGCCGGATCGGGCATCATCAAGTTGTCGGCCAATTCCTGCTGATAATAGTCTTTGGGAGAAGGCATAAGGTCACAGTTCCTCATCGCAGTCGCGCGCAGCCATCTGCACGCATGGCGTAAAAACCCGCGTATAATAGCAGCCATTTAACGCAAACACCGGAGCCATACGTTTGCTGACTTACCAACGTTACCAGCAGCTCGCCCGCAAACTGGGTGGCATCGGGCTGCAAATCACTGTTTTGGTCGCTATTTATTGGGGTATTCAGGCGTGGATAATCCGCGATATGTCCAGCGGACCGGTGCCCACGGTCGTCGCGGGGCAAGTGGACGGCAACACCCCACTCAGTCTGCCCCTGGACGCACAGGGCCCCTATCTTATCCACTTTTGGGCCAGTTGGTGTCCAATCTGTGGTGTCATGGAGGGCGCGGTCAACGACGTGGCCACGGATTATCCGGTGATTGGTATCGCGCTCAAATCCGGTTCACACGATGAAGTGCGTGCATTTATGGTTGAGCATGAGATTGACTACCCGGTGATTTCAGACGCTAACGGTGTGATCAGTCAGCGCTTCGGCGTCACCGGCGTGCCGAGTACCTTTGTTGTCGATCGCGACAACACCGTCCGCTTTCGAGACCGGGGTTTGAGCAGTGAATGGGGTCTGCGCCTGCGTCTGTGGCTGGCGGGCCGCGACTAAAAGCTGCGGCTGGATTTGATCGCGTTAATCGCTGCCTTCTGACGCTTCAGCACGTAACGGTGCAACAATTCCTGATCATCTTCGCGCAAACCAATAAACTGGCAGGTAACTATGCCGTCGTCACTGACTTTGTTCACGTCGCCAAAGACTTTGATCACACCCGGCTCTGTCGGTAAATCCAATGTCACTGCGTAGCGCATGTTTTCTTGCACATGCTGCGCGACGCAGGAGAAACCGGTGGCGCTGATATCCAGCACACGGGCCAGCACACCATCGAGTTGTAATATGACCGGATCATCTGGGTCAGGCACGACACGGTATGCACCGCGATCAGTCCCCGCATCGACAAAAGAGGAAAATTCACTCATGGATAATCGTATTCCAGAAATCAAAGCCTTCGACCCATCTGCCAGAGTTACCACAAAATACCGCAAGGAATCGCCGACTTGTAATAGTGACGACACACTCTTTATATAGACTATTTCATTCGATATGGAAGCCGCACGGCGTGGGATTCACAAGCCCTAAACACGCTGCAATCATTCGCCGATGCGAACGCAAGCGCAACTCATTAGCGCGTTACACCTACCCACACAGTCGCCACCGCCCACACAAAACCACGGATGCGCCGTAGCGAAGGCATGACCACTTATAACGAGAATTTACTTGAAGTATTGAATCAAGAAGACTGATATCTAGACAGAAATTCAGCGAGCAATGATCAGCGCATACCCGGCGGCAGGAGTTCGCTCAAGCGTATTTGCACGCGCTGGGCGTTGTTGTCTTCCAGGATCATGGCACCGCCTTGGTAGGCAATCTCCAAGCTGACCATTTCACGCAAGTGCGACACATTGATCCGCCCCACCAAGATAGCGACAAAGAGACTGAGCGCCAATCCACTCACCAGAGGCAAGAGACTGACGGTCCAGGTCGGCTCGGCGTTCACACCCGGAGTGACCTGAAAATGCGTGAATTGGATG